>CALRLJ020000007.1:0-21877 GCA_943368635.1 Sediminibacterium ginsengisoli
GCGCGAAAGAGAAGCCGGTCGGCTCGAACAGCACATGGATCTGGCGTAGCGAGATCGCGAGTTCGGCGGCGATCGCCGCCGGCGTCAGGTCCGGACGATGCAGATCGCGGGTCATGATCTCGTGCGCCGCATGGAGAAAGCCGGCGCGCAGCGCGGCTCGGCTCTCGGGCAATCCTGAGGCGAGGCGGCCGCGCGCGATCATGGCGAGGCGGGCGATGTGCACGATGTCTCCGGCGGGATCGGTGATTTGCTCCCGCCGTTGCGCCAGCGCCGTGAACGTCGCTGAAATCAGCCGGGTCAGGCGTTCGCCGCGCTTGAGCGTCTCGGGCAGCAGGCGCGGCGCGCGGGCGCCCAGCACAATATCGGCGGTGAGCGGAATTTTCAGCGTGCGAAAATGAAAGCCATCGGTCCGCTCCGGCGTTGCCACAAACGGCTCATCGGAATGGTTGACGGTGAGATCGCCTTCGCGGACCAAGTGGACGCCATTCCGGCCGGTGTCCATCCAGCCGGGCCCGCGAATCTGGAATCCGATGTTCAGGCTGTTGCCCGGAATGCGCGCGATGTCGGCTGGCGTGCGTCCGACGCGGTAGGACGAAGCCGTCATTTCCGCCAGCACCGCATTCCCGATCGCGACGGCGGAAAATAGGCCCTGAAAGCTGGCGCGCTTTTCACGCTCCAGTTCGATGGTGACGCCGAACAGGCTCTTGCCACGCACCTCGCACCAGTGATCGAAGCGATCCTGTGGACGCAGGTCGTCGGTGGAGAAGCTGATCATGCGCGCCGTGTGGTGGAAACAAGGATCGTTTCAAAAAGGCAAAGCAGCATGGCATAGTCCAATCACGACGCCTTGCTGTTCGCGCTCGCCCGCACGTCGCCGGGTGTCGCGCCATAGGCCGTCCGGAACACACGATAGAAAGTCGAAAGACTGTCGAACCCACAGATATGAGCGACGTCGGTTACCGGCAGCGCCGGGGCCGATTGCAGCAGCCGGTATGCTTCCGTAAGCCGCAATGCAATCAGCGTGCGCGAGAAGCTTGCGCCGGTCGGTTCGAACAGCAAGTGAAGCTGCCGCACCGAAATACGCAGCGCAGCAGCGAGGCTGGCGGGTGAAAGGTCCGGCCGATGCAGATCGCGCCGGAGAATGGTCCGGGCCGCCTGTAAAAATCCGAATCGCAGCGCGGCCCGGCTGTCCGGCGAGCCGGTCGCAACGCAACCTCGGGCCAGCAGCGCCAGTTGGGCGAGATGACCGACGGCTGGATCAAAATCCGTTTCCGGATTATTGGCGGAGTCTGCGACGAGGGTTGCGAAAGCAGCGGATATCAATGCCGTCAGGCGCGGCTCGTTGCCGTCGAGCAGTGCGGGCGCCAGATGGGGTGCGATGGACCCGAGAGTGGTGCGCCCGCCAAGCGGAATTTTCAGGACTCGCAGATCGAAGCCGGTGCTCGTGATCGGCCGGGTCAAATAGGGCATATCCGAATGACTGATCGCGAACTCGCCAGCTCGCACCACGAACTCGCCCCGGCCCTTGCTGTTGAACCAGCTTGCTCCGCCGGTCTGCTGATAAATGCAAAGACTGTCGCTGGATGCGCGGGAAATGTCGGTCGTTGTACGCGAGACCCGGTAGGGCGATGCCTGCATCTGGCTTAAGGTTGCGCCGCCCACGGGCAGGGCGGAGAATTGCCCCCGGAAGTGCTGCCGTTCTTCCTGCTTGAGCGAGATCGTCACGCCAAACAGATTGCGGGCGCGCACTTCGCACCAGTAATCGAACCGCTCATGCGGACGAAGGGTGTCGGTCGAGAAGGTGAGCATGGCCCGGATAGCCTCGAACTGCAGCCGAGCTTTAGAGCCATACGACTGTTACGGCAATATCAATCGCGATGCGGTTGGCGCGAGCCTATGCTCGCAGCAGCCAGGGCTGAAACCGCTCGATGATCTCCGGCGTTAGCGGCGTCGGCTTGCGCGTCTTGACGTCGACCAGCACCGTGACCGCTTCTGCAGACGCGGTACAAACCTCGCCAGCGAACACCACCTGCTGGAAGGTCGCCGAAGTCCGCCCGAGTTTTGAGACGCCTATGCCGAGTTCGAAGCTTCCCGGCCAGTGCATCTCCGCGCGGAAGTCGATCGCCAGATGCACCAGCATCCAGCTCAGGCCTTTCGGCATCAGGCCGCGGTCGCCGCTGCGCAACAGGGTGACGCGGGCCGTCTCGAAATAGGTCGCGTACACTCCGTTGTTGACGTGCTTGTTCGGGTCGAGGTCGCCGTAACGGACGTTGTCGGCCAGGCGAAACGGGTAGTTCTCAAGTTTGAATTGGGGTTTCAGGCGGGTCGGCGCGTTCACGTGTCCAGTCTCCGGGTTGAGACCTGCATAGCGGGAAATGCCGCCGCCTCACAAGGCGCGGGTACGGCCAGCGGGGACGGAATATGACTTCCCCCAAGGGGCTGGTTTGGTTAGACAATGCCGTCAAAAGCGGCACTTTTGCCTCCCGTCGCCGATCCCCCTCGCCAAAGCCGGAACGCCCATGACCGACACGATCAAAACCGACGTCCTGATTATCGGTGCTGGCCCCTGCGGCCTGTTCGCCGTGTTCGAATTGGGCCTGCTCGACATGAAGGTGCATCTGGTCGACATCCTCGACAAGCTGGGCGGCCAGTGCGCCGAGCTTTATCCGGAGAAGCCGATCTACGACATTCCGGCAATCCCGATGGTGACCGGGCAGGGCCTCACCGACGCCTTGATGGAGCAGATCAAGCCGTTCAATCCGACCTTCCATCTCAATGAAATGGTCGAGACCATCGAGAAGATCGGCGATCCGCTGTTTCGCGTGACCACCGATGCCGGGCAGGTGTTCGAGACCAAGGTCGTGGTGATTTCCGCAGGCGGCGGTTCGTTCCAGCCGAAGCGTCCGCCGGTGCCGGGCATCGAAGCCTATGAAGGCACCTCGGTGTTCTATGCCGTGCGCAAGATGGAGCAATTCCGCGGCAAGGATCTGCTGATCGTCGGCGGCGGCGATAGCGCGCTGGACTGGGTGCTGAATTTGCAGCCGATCGCCAAGCGCGTGACGCTGCTGCATCGCCGTGACGATTTTCGCGCCGCGCCGCACAGCGTCGACCAGATGCGCGCGCTGGTCGCGTCCGGCAAGATGGATCTGAAGCTCGGTCAGGTTACGGGTCTCGAAGGCGAGAACGGAATGCTGTCCGGTGCCATGGTGAAAGGCAATGACAACGAGACCTTCAAGGTCGATTGCAACACCATGTTGCCTTTCTTCGGATTGACCATGAAGCTCGGCCCGGTCGCGAACTGGGGCGTCAAGCTCGAGAACAATCTGGTGCCGGTCGATACCGAAGCGTTCGAGACCAACGTGCCGGGCATCTTCGCCATCGGCGACATCAACACATATCCCGGCAAGCTGAAGCTTATTCTCTCGGGCTTCCACGAAGGCGCGCTGATGGCGCAGAAGGCGCATCGCTACGTTTATCCGGAGAAGCGTTTGGTGTTCCAGTACACCACGTCGTCGTCGAGCCTGCAGAAGAAGCTCGGGGTGAACTGAGATTTATTGCGGGGCTGGTTGCGCGGCCGGTGCGATCGGTTCGCTGATCACGGGATTTTCTGCAAGGCCGAGTCCAAGCACCGCCGAGGCAGCGGGAAGCGCTGCGTCCGCCATCGCGGCATAACCCTCAGCAGTCGGATGGATAGCGCCGCCATACACCGCGGACAACACGCCCCATGTGGCGTCGTGAATATCGCCCGGCTGGTTCGGCGTCTTCTGGGCTTGCGGATATGTCATCGCTGCAAAATAGCTGTCGTTGGCATCGCGGATCCATCGCGCGCGAGGCGCGTAGGCGCGAAAATCGCTGGCGGCGGCGCCGCAGACCATCGGGTTGCTTGCGCCGGTAACGATGTCACTGACGAAGCTGTCGCCCTTCGCCGAGAAACATTCGCGGTCGAACGGTGGATCTGTTTCCGCTCGCGCGCAGAAGCCGTGGTTGGCGAAAGCTGCCTGATGCTGGTCCACGAAAGTCATGCGGTCGCGGGTCCGGTCGCCGCACAGCACGCCGCCGCTGCATAGCGCAAGGTTCTTGATCTGCGGCAGGAATTCGCTCTGCACGAAATTCGTCACGTCGGCGAGGCGCTGCGGATCGGCGTTGAACGACGGATGAATGTCAAAGCCTGCGCGGCCGCCGGGGCAGGGAGCGCCGTTCAGCAGCGACGGGTTTGCATAAGAGACGTAAACCACGCGTGACAGGTCGCCGCCGACAAGCGGCTTCAATGCTTGACGCAATTTACTGAAGCCCTGCGGCAGGTCTCTTTGCAGGATGCCGCGCGCTTCATCGACCGAACTGAGCACGCCGGTTCGCCGCGACAGCGAGCGCTCGGTTTGCCGCTCGACGATCACGTCGGCGACCAGCCCTGAAAAATCGACATCGTTGGCGCCGATGGACAGCAGGATCAGATCGAGCTGCCGCTCCGGCTGCCGCCGCGTGGCCGCCGTCAGCGCCTCGCGCAATTCCGAGACCTGTGCATTCACCGTGCCCTGACAGGTGAGGCCGTTCTTGCTGGCGACGCATTCGCGGGCGCGCTGCGAACCGAACATGCCTTCGGCAATCGTCGCGCCGGTGCAGGCCAGCGGCAGATACGTCACCGCGATTTGCGGATTCTGCGCGGCCAGTGCGATCGCCGTGCGCGTCTGATAGCTGTAGAGCGAGCGGTGACATGCTGGATTGAACCATTGCGCGCCGGCGCGCTGCCAGTTCTGCAAGCTCGTTCCATCCGATGTATCGCAGGCGCGTGCGCCCTTGAATCCGGCGCGGCCGGGACGGAAATACATTCCGGCGGGACCGCCGAGATAAGAGCGGAAGCAAAATCCCTCATCGGACAGAGCGACAGGCCGGTCAGGATTGCCTTCACCCGATGCAATCGAGTCGCCGAGACCCGCGATGAAAATGTCACGCACTGCGATCTGCGTCGTGACGCGTTGCGGTGCGTCCGCCCCGCTCGAGACATCGACGGTGACGGGGGTGGCGCGGCCGTAGCGGACACGCAGATTGACCGGCTCGGCGCAATCGAGTGTCGATTGCCGCGGCGGGTCGCCGTCCTCGAAGGTCCATGCGCAAACCGCGCCGACCGGTACCGCGCCGGTGAGCCGCACGGTGACCGGATGATCGGCCGGGGTGAGATAGCTTTCCTTCACGCCGTCGCGGGTGCAGGGTTCGCTGACACGTCCAGCGGCGTCGATGCATAGACGTCCGAGCGTGTTGCGGGCCCATCCGCGCCCGTCACTTTGCGTCGCCAATGCATCTTCGGATTCGAGAATGGTGCGGCCGCCGAGCGACTCCGCCTGAAGCCGGAAATCGCGCTCTTCGCGAAACAGCCTGAAACGATTGCGGACCTCCCACGAGATCTGCATCGTCGTGCTGAGGACAGGCGTCTGTGCCAAGGGCGGCTGCGCTGTGGGCAATTGCGTGGTCGATGGGTCCACGGCGGGCGGCGTCTGCGCTATCGTGTGGCCTGTCATTGCGCCGCTGAGTGCGGCGGCCAGCAACGCACCGACCAAGAGTTTGGTCCTGAGCGACAGGCGGATGACGCGCGACTGAATCATGCTGGTTTGAAGCCGACGGATGAGGCCAAAATGTGGGGTGTTGCCTTGAAGGTAGAACACGCCCTCAAGGCTCACAAGCCACATCTTTGTGCGCGGAATTATTCCGCCGCCTGTTTGACGTTCGGCTGGGATGATGGCTTTACGATCGCCGTGGCCGGCTCGAGTTTCCGGCTCTGCTGCCAGGGCTGGATAACACTCAGCCACAACTCACGGATGCCGAGAATCGTGATCGATGTGGCGAACGGGATCAGGAAATACAGTATGCGGAACACCAGCAGCGATGCCAGTAGTTGTTCCTTGCCGAGCATCGGCAGTCCAACCAGCATCGCTGCGTCGAACACGCCGAGACTGCCGGGCGCGTGGCTGGCGAAACCGAGCAGCGTGGCGAGGATAAAGACGACGGAGAGCGTCACGAAGTCGAGGTCGGGACTCGATGGTGCCAGCAGGTACATCGCAAGCGCGCAAAAGGCGAGATCGACGACGCCGATCAAGATTTGCAGCGCGGTGAGGGGCGCGGACGGCAGATGAACCTTCCAGCCGTCCTTGCCGAGCTTGCGGCGGCCTTGGCCGGTGGCGATCCATGTGAGATAGGCTGCGATACCGGCCAGCAGGCCGACGCCGATCAACTGATTGGCGCTTTCCGGCAACAGATCGATCGATGATGCTGCGGAGGGATGCCAGATCATGCCGATGCCAAGCACGAAGGTGTTGCCGAGCCAGAACGTCAGACCTGAGATGAAGCAGATCTTCGCGACGTCGATCGCGGTCAGTCCCCAGTCGGAATAAATCCGGAAACGGATCGCGCCACCGGTGAACACCGTTGCGCCGAGGTTGTGGCCGATGGTGTAGCTGGTGAAGCTCGACAGCGCAGCGATGCGGTAAGGCACATGCATCTTGCCGATGGTGCGCAACGCGAACAGGTCATAGAAAGTTAGCGTGAAAAACGCGCACAGCACGCACAGCGCGGCCATCGCGATCTGGCCCTGTGACTTTTCGGCGAGTGCCGTTAGAACGATCGATGTATCCACGCCCTTGAGGGTGCGGAACAGATGCATGATCGCAATGGAAACGATGATCAGGCTGGCGGCAATCCCGAGCCGTTTCCAGCCAATTCGTTCCTTGAAGACACGCCTGAGCGTGCTCAACACCTGTTGCATTCGTCCTCCCGGCAGGGCGCAAAGTATATAAAAGCCGATTGAGGCGACAGTGAGCAAGCGGCTGCGACGGTACTCATACGCGAAATTCCGTGCAGGGAAAATAGGGCGTTTGTGCAGCGCGAATAAAGGTTATCGCGGAAAAATCGAGGCTGGCCGGGCGTCATCTGCGCTTCATATTTGGGCCGGGCGTTGAGAATGTCCGGTATGTCCTATGTGGGGAGGAACGGGCGATTTGAAAAGGGCCGAACGGTGTTCCGCTTCATCTAGCTTTATCGATTTGTCGCATCGGATTTTCAGGAACATCGGCCCGCCCGCGCCGTTACACAGCTTCACGCTCAAGCGCAGTGGCGGGCCGTTATACCGAACGGCGAAGTCACCGCGTTTTCCTAAATTTTCATAAGCTTAAGGATACGACGATGGGACTGTTTACAAAAGACATCAAGACGCTGGACGATCTGTTCGTGCATCAGCTTCAGGACGTCTATTACGCAGAAAAGCAACTGGTGAAGGCAATTCCAAAGCTCGCTGAAAAAGCGACGGACAGCCAGCTTAAGCAGGGCTTTCTCAGCCATCTCGAGCAGACCAAGACTCACGTCACGCGACTGGAGCAGGTGTTTCAGATGCACGGAGCAGAGGTCAAGGCTGTGACGTGTCCGGCCATCGACGGCATCATCAAGGAAGCCGACGAGGTTGCCGGTGAAGTCGCGGACAAGGAAGTGCTCGATGCCGCGCTAATCAATGCTGCGCAGGCGGCGGAGCATTACGAGATCACGCGTTACGGCACATTGGTGACGTGGGCGAAGCGGCTCGGCCGCAACGACTGTGCGGCAGTGCTGCAAAAGACTCTCGACGAGGAAAAAGCCACCGATCAGAAGCTGACGCAAATGGCTGAAGGCGGCATCAACCTGAAGGCCGCGAGCTGAGCGGTCGCTTCACGCGTTTGATTGAGAAGCCGTGAGACAAAACGCCGCGTCGGTTCATGCCGCGCGGCGTTTGCGTCATCAGTATCAGCTTCGGCGCAACGCGAATTGTGCGCCGCATAGCGACATCACCGCGCCTAGACCCAGCGCCGCAAGACCCGCTAGCGCGCCGGAGAGTGTCGGGATCTGGCTCGGCGCGGAAGCGGCCTGGCCTGCGGCTGCCAGCATGATGACGCCAACCGCAATCAGGAATTGGCGCAGGCGCAGCGATATCTGGCCTGATACCGCGCTATTCATCAGCGCCGCCGCGACGAAGCCAGCCAGAAACGTCACAGCGCCGATCAGCCACCACGCGAGTGCCGCACGTGCGGGGATCAACTCGGGAATGTCCGATCGCCACAAGTCGCCAAGGTTCAGATTGAAGCGCTGGATGATGATGTGGATGCCAAGCGCCAGCAGCACGCCGAACAGGACCGATCCGGCAAGAACGATGTGGCGGGAGAAATAGGCGGGCTTGGCCATCGAGGTGTTTCATCCGGGGGCGGCGGGCTGCTATGACTTGTAGAATGATGGCTGGCTGCCGCGCAAGATGGCTCGCTCCAATCGCGGGTCGTCACGGCACCAATCGAAGGATATTCATGCTCTCGCAAATGTTCAAAGCCGGGCCGCGCGCCGGGACAAACGGCTCCGAGACGCCGGGAGACGGTACGCAGTACATCTTCAAACCGTCGCTGGTCGGAGGAGCTTCGCAGTTCGATTTGACCGACGGGGGGCTGTCGTGGCAGCAAAAAGGAAAACACGGCGTGTGGCCGCTGGAGAAGATCGCGGCCATCCGCCTGTCGTACCGGCCGGTGTCGATGCAGTCGCGGCGATTCCGTACCGATATTGAAGACACGCGGGGCGAACGCGTTACGTTGTATTCGACGACCTGGCACACGGTCGCGCTGATGTCGCTACAGGATGATGGTTATCGTGCATTCGTTGTGGAGCTCCATCGGCGCCTTGCTGCGATCGGGAGCAAAGCTGTGCTCGTCGCTGGCATCAATCGGACGATCTATCTGGCGGGACTGGTTCTGGTGGGACTCGTCGGCGTTGCGATGCTGGGATTGTTGATCCGCTCGCTAATCACGGGTGCATTTGCCGGAACATTGTTTCTGATCGGCTTCGCTGTGCTGTTCGGCTGGCAGATCGGCGGCTTTTTGCGCCGTAACAAGCCGCGCGGTTATACGTTCGACGCGCTGCCCCCTGATGTTTTACCGTAAGGGATTTGTCGCCGCGTTTTGTCGTTGCTGAAAACGCGGTCAGCTCGGCCGGGCGTCGTTGGCCGGCCCGGCCAAACCTCAGCCGCCCGATGATGGGGATCACCCTCCGGCGGCGCGAGACCATAGCTCAGGATAGTGTCGCAGAGAAGTCGGTCGAGGCCGCGAAATTCGCTTTGTTAGTGTCGATGATTCGTTAGTGCCGCACCACGAGCACTGAGCATTTTGCATAGCGGACGACATGCCCCGCATTCGAGCCGAGAAAATAACTCTGCATCGACGGGCGATGTGACGTCATCACGATCAGGTCGGCGCCAATATCGGCGGCCTCTTCAAGCACCTCATGATAAATACCGCCCTGCCGCACGGTGACCGAGATGCTTCTGCTTTCAATGCCGGATTCGCGGGCGACAATCGCCAGTGCTTCCTCCGATGACTGCCGTTGCTGGGCATCGAAATCGGGTGGGACATATTCCGCGAGCATCACCGGTGTCATCGGCATCACATTGACCAGCCGCACGGTGCCGCCGGCGGATTTCGATAAGGACGCAGCTGTCTCGATGGCCGGCTTTGCGAGATCAGTATCGGCAAGGTCGATGGGAACGAGGATGGACTGGAACATCGGTCTCTCCGCTCGGTGGATCGCTTACGATGAAGTTCTTGACAGCAAGATGCAAGGCCAGCCGATTTCGCAGGGCCTTATGTCTCGTTCGACCATTCGCGCAGCAGCTTGGGGCTGGCGAAGCGTTCGAGTCGTCCGCCGCGAAAACCGATGTCGTCCCAGTCGTCGGTCTTGAAATCGATCACGGCGACGCCGGCCGTCGGCAAGTTGGCAGACAGTGCGTGCCGCCCCGCGGCATCGCCGCTCCCGGACAGCGCAAGCGCCAGTTCATGCAGGCCGGGATTATGCGCCAGGATCATCAGGCATTGCGGGTCTGTTTTTGCTGCGTCGCGTATGATCTTAAGGAGTTCAGACGGATCGGCTCCGTACAGTTCCGGCATATATTTGACGCGCACGGACGGCATCGCCGCGTGAAGCAGCTCCCAGGTTTCCTGGGTTCGTGTCGCCGCCGAGACCAGCGCGAGATCGGGCCGGTATTTATTGAGTACGAGCCAGCGTCCGATCTCCGCGCCGTCCTGCCGGCCGCGTTCGTCGAGGCGGCGATCCTGATCCTTGCCCGAAGGAGCATCCCGCTCGGTTTTGGCATGGCGCAGCAGGATCAGACGGCGCATCTCGCGTTCTCGTTTCAGCGAGCGTTGGAAACGCCGCCAGTTTCGGATTTCAGGCACTAGGGCACGGCCCGGAATAGTGTACAAGCTTACGCGAAACAATGTGACGGGCGCGAGCGTCGTTACACCCAGAAAACAGATGCGTCGCGGCCTGCGATTTCCGGAACAATGGACATGGAAGAATCTTCTGCGGCTTCCCTTCAGGATTTCCCTGCGGATATGTCCATCCGCCAAGGGCTGACGTTCGATCTCGATGTCGATATCTGCGTCATTGGCGGAGGGTTGGCCGGCCTGACCATGGCGCTTGAATCCGTCCGGAGGGGCGCGACTGTTGCGCTGCTGGAAGGCCGCAGCATCGGCTGGAACGCATCCGGCCATCATCTCGGTACCGTCATGCCCGGATATGGCGTCGCGGTTTCCGGCCTGATTGATCGCGTCGGCTTCGACAATGCGCGCGCGCTTTGGTCGCTGGCGCAGGGAGGGGCAGACTATGTCCGCGCCACAGCGAGCGGGATGCCGGGAATTGCGCTGACGGAAGGCGCGCTCGAAGTGTCCAAGGTCGATGCGGGCGATGAACTCATCAGCCGGTTGCAGACACTCGGCGAGGATTTCGGCACCGAGATCGAAGGCTGGCAGACCGATCGCGTGCGCGAAGCGCTGAAGACGGATCGCTACTTTCATGCGATTCATTTCCCCAAAGCATTCCAGATCGACGGACGGAAATATATCCACGGCCTTGCGGCGCTTGCGGAGAGCGCGGGCGTGCGGATTTTCGAGGACACGCCGGTGGTCGGTCTTGACCCTGCGGGTATTCGCAAACGCGTGTTCACGCCGTCGGCGAAACTGCGCTGTTCTCACATCGTGCTCGCAGGTAACGCGCATCTCGGCGCGCCAGCGCGGCGGCTCACCGCGACGCTGCTGCCGACATGGCGCTACGTCGCATTGACGGAGCCGCTTGGTGAAAGGCTCTCCGGCGCAATCGCGTTTCAAGGTTCGGTGACCGACACCCACGGCATCGATCATTTCCGCGTCGTCGATGGCGACAGGCTTTTGTGGTGCAGTCCGGAAACAACCTGGCAGGGCGATCCGCAACGTTACGCCAAGCGCATCCAGAGCCGCATCGCCGCGATTTTTCCAAGACTCGGTCCGGTCAAGATCGCCGAAGCCTGGAGCGGGATGTTCGGTCAGACCGTGCACGGGATGCCGCAAATCGGCGAGTTGCAACCGGGACTCTGGGTTCTCAGCGGCTTCGGCCGTCAGGGGCTGAATACGACGGCAATGGGCGGTCAGCTTCTGGCGCAGAGCATTCTGTCGGGAGACGACCGTTGGCGGCTGTTCTCGCCGTTCGAGCTTGTTTGGGCCGGCGGATCGGTGGGGCGTGTTGCGGGGCAGGCGCTCGATACCTGGTCGCGGGGACACTCGGCTGCGACCGGTGCATTGTCGCGGTTCCGGGAGCGCGCCCGAGGCCGGGAACAGGCGCGAGAATATGCCAGGGAAGTGCGGATCGCGTCGGCCAAGGCGCAGGCCTCGGTTGCGCGGCAGCAGGCATCTGCGGCGATGCACGAGGATCGACGCGGTCCGGGCGCATAGCGGTTTTGCAGCGAGCGAAATAACCGTTACCTGCCGGGGTTACTGGAATATGCGGGCGCGTTCGACGACATCGGACCTCGCGCGAAAGTGAGCCTGCCGCAGGGGCAATGCTGTAACTTTTCGCGAATTGGACCGTAGATCGTGATGGACAGCCTGATTCCCGATTTGCACGGAGCTTTGACGATGATCGACCGCCGTATCCTGCTCGCATCCGCGATGAGTCTCGCAGCGTTTTCGGCCTTCCGCTGGCTCGGTCTGAGCGGCAGCGCGATTGCGGGCGAAAAATCCGCCGAGAAATTCGAGATCGAGAAGACGCCGGAGGAGTGGCGCAAACAACTAAGCCCCGCCCAGTATAATGTGCTGCGCGAAGCCGGAACCGAGCGCCCGTTCACCAGCCCTCTGAACAAGGAGAAGCGCAAGGGAACTTTCGCCTGCGCCGGTTGCGATTTGCCGCTGTTTGCGTCGGAGACCAAGTTTGAGAGCGGCACCGGTTGGCCGAGTTTCTATCAGGCAATGGCCAATGCCATCGTCGAGAAGAGCGATCGCACCTTCATGATGGTGCGGACGGAAACCCTGTGCCGGCGATGCGGCGGTCACCTCGGCCACGTATTCGATGACGGCCCGAAACCGACCGGACTGCGCTACTGCATGAACGGGCTGGCGCTGTCGTTCAAAGCCGCGGACGGCTCGACAACCTGAAACGCACGGCAATTCTTGCCCGCTAGGCAATTGTGCCCCGGTCTTTTGGCCGGGGCATTTCTTTTAAGTATCTGATTTAATTTAATAAACGCTGTTGGCACAACGCTTGCGATCTCTTCTTCGACTGCGGCCATGAACGTTGGGCACCGGTGGGCCGCCCGGATCGAAGCTGGAGACATTGTAATGGGTATCTTTGGGGCTCTCACCACGTCCGTCGCGGGTCTTCGTGCTCAATCCTACGCGCTGGAAAATATCTCCGGCAACATCGCGAACTCGCAAACGACGGCGTTCAAACGCATCGACACGAGCTTCCTCGATCTCATTCCCGAGACCGGAGTGAACGACCAGAAGGCGGGCAGTGTCTCGACCGCCTCGCGCGAAACCAACACCGTGCAGGGCGACGTTCAGAGCGCGGCGGTCTCCACTTACATGGCCATCAGCGGCGACGGCTTCTTCGTCGTGCAGAAGCCGGGCAGCTTCACCGACAACTCGCCAATCTTCAACGGCGTCGACAACTTCACGCGGCGCGGCGACTTCACGCTCGACAAGAACGGCTATCTGGTCAACGGCGCCGGCTACTATCTCGAAGGCATTCCGATCGACCCGACCACCGGCAACATCACCGGCAGCAACCCGCAAGTTTTGAAATTCGGCAGCGACTTCCTTCCAGCGCAGCCAACCACAACCGTGACCTATCGCGCCAACCTGGCATCCTATCCGCTGACGACCAAGCACGACACGTCGCTGCCGGGCTCCGAACTTCTCAATGTGGGTGACTTCACCGTCAACCCGAGCACGGTCGGCACGCCGCCGCTTCCTTACCTCGACAACGCGGCCAGCGGTACGTCGGTCAACAGTGCGCTGACCACGCCGACCAAGATCAACGGTTCGACAGCGCTATCGGGTCTCGCGAACACCAATTCGCTCGCCGCCGGTTTCGCGGTCGGCGACACGATCACAGTGAACGGCGTCGATATCACCTTCACCGCCTCGGGCGGCCTCGATGACGCAACGAACATTCCGGTCGACAGCACCGTCGATCAGTTGCTCGACAAGATCGATGGACTGAGCGGCAACGCGGCGCTGTCCTCGACCGTGACAACGGGCTCCGTCGTGCTGCATACCGGCCTGACTAACAACCTGGCGGTCAGCTCGAGCAACGCAACCGCGTTCGCAGCGCTCGGTTTCTCCGGCCCGGTAGCCGTGAATCGGCTTGGCGGCGGCACAGCGGGTGTCGGAACGGTGATCGGCTCCGACGCAGCGACGTTCATTTCGGAATCGATTTCCGGTGGCGCCACCACCGGCTACGACATCTCCGGCTCGCCGGTGAGCATCCAGTTCCGCTGGGCGAAGATGGACTCGTCAACACTTGGCGCAGGCCATACCGATAAGTGGAACCTGTTCTATCAGGTCGATCCGAATGCGACCGGTGCTGCGACGGCGTGGCAGAATGTCGGCACCGATTTCACCTTCAGTGCAAACGGCCAGCTCGCGCCGGCGGTCGCTTCGGTCACCCTCAACAGCCCGACCATCAGCGGCATCACGCTTGGCAACGTCGCGGTCAACTTCGGCGTCAGCGGCCTGACCTCGTTCGCCGATGCCAACGGCAACGCGCAGGTCAACGACATTCATCAGGACGGCTTTCCGGCGGGTTCGTTGCAGACAGTTGCAATTGGCGACAACGGTCGCGTGGTCGGCAACTACTCGAACGGACGCAACATCGATCTTGCACAGATCACGCTTGCGACGTTCAACGGCACGAACTTCCTCAAGCGCATCGATGGCGGCGCGTTCGAGGTGACCGATCAGTCTGGTCCAGCGATCTACGGCAAGAGCGGCACGATCACAGGTTCGGCGCTTGAAGGTTCGAACAGCGATATCGCCGATGAATTCACCAAGCTGATCGTGACGCAGCAGGCCTATTCGGCAAACACCAAGGTCATCACGACCGCAAACCAGATGGCGCAGGATCTGCTGAACGTACTGCGATAGTCGTTAAGCGTATCGTCGCGTGATGCGACTTGAGATGGGCAGTATGTTATGGGTCTGAGCCAAGCTCTTTCAACCGCGATGTCCGGCCTGAGGGCGAACCAGGCGGCTCTGTCGCTGGTTTCGTCCAACGTGGCCAACGCGGAAACGCCGGGTTACGTTCGCAAGACGTCCAACCAGGTGCAGATGGCGACCGGCAACGGCGTCCAGACCATCGGTGTCAATCGCACGCTCGACGAATACATCCAGACTCAGCTGCGGACAGAAACGTCGGGTGCGTCTTATGCCACCACGCGTTCTAATTTTTTGAGCAATCTGCAAAGCGTTTACGGCGATCCGGATTCGTCGGCGACGCTGGAGGCGGCATTCAATTCGCTGACCACGGCACTTCAGGCACTCTCGACCAGTCCCGACTCGCAGTCGGCACGGATCGGTGTGATGAATGCCGCGCAGTCGATGGCGCAGCAAATGAATACGACGTCACAAGGCATCCAGGGTTTGCGCAACAGCGCCGAACTCGGATTGAGCAATTCGGTATCGGTAGCGAACAACGCACTGACCCAGATCGCAAAGATCAACAGGCAGCTGCAAAACAGCACCGGACAGGATGCCTCGACAGCAGCACTGCTCGATCAGCGCGATCAGTACATTACGGAACTGTCGCAGCAGATGGACGTTCGCGTCGTCAGCGGCAACGGCGATCAGGTTTCGGTCTACACGACATCGGGCGTGCAACTCGTCGGCGGCTCGGACGCAGCGCAGCTGTCCTTCAATGCGCAAGGCACGGTGACGCCGGACTCGAAATGGGATCCGGACCCTGCAAAAAGCACGCTCGGCTCGATCACGATCAACTACGCGAACGGCGGAAGCGTCGATCTCGTCTCCAGCGGCGCGATCCGCTCAGGCGCCATGGCGGCCTACCTCGAATTACGCGACAACACGCTCGTGCAGGCCCAGGCGCAGGTCGACCAGCTCGCGGCGTCGATGGCGAGCGCGTTATCCGATAAGACAACGAACGGCACGGCGTACCCGCCGGCTACGCCAGCACCGCCACCCGGTACGCCTGCGGGATTCGATCTGGATCTGTCGGGTCTTCAATCCGGCAACGTCGTTCATCTGACCTATACCGACAACATTACGGGCACCCAGCGCAACATCTCGATCGTTCGTGTTGACGATCCAAGCGTGCTGCCGTTGCCGGATGCCTCGACCGTCGATCCCAACGACCATGTCATCGGCATCGATTTTTCCAACGGTATGTCGTCGGTGCTGTCGCAGCTCAACGCAGCGTTTGGCGGCACCGGTGTGCAGTTCTCGAATCCGTCGGGCTCCACATTGCGTGTGCTCGATGACGGCGCCGGCGGCCAGTCCGACATCAACGCTGCATCGGTGACGACGACCACGACGTCACTGACCAGCGGCGGGCCGGAGATTCCGCTGTTCACAGATGGCGGCTATGTTTACAGCGGCGCGATCACGGCGACCGGCTCCCAGCAGACCGGTCTCGCCGGACGTATCACGATCAATTCCGCGCTGCTCGCGGATTCATCCCGCCTGATCGTCTACAACACTAGCCCGGTGACGCCCGCCGGCGACACCACGCGCTCTGATTTCATTCTCTCGCGGCTGACATCGGGCACCTACAGCTACTCAGCGGACACCGGTATCGGATCGAAGACCTCGCCCTATAAGGGCACGCTATTGAGCTACACCCAGCAATTCACAAGCATGCAGGGTAACGCGGCTGCTTCGGCGAAGCAACTCGCCGACGGCCAGGATGTCGTTCTCAGCACGTTGCAGAATAAAATGGACTCTGTGTCGGGCGTCGACATTGACACGGAGATGGCCAATCTGCTGGCGCTGCAAAACGCCTATTCGGCCAACGCTCGCGTGATGTCTACGGTGAATTCGATGTTCCAGTCGTTGATGCAGGTACTGTGAGGCTCTCATGACAATCGAAGGCGTTAGCGGCCGGACATCGTATCTTGGTTCGTCGATCATCAACATCAAGACGCAACTCGACACGCTGACGGATCAGCTTGCATCCGGGAAGAAGACCAATACCTATGCGGGTCTCGGCGTCGATGCGGGTGTCGCTACCGGCTTGCGCGCACAGATTTCGGGCATCGCCAGCTTCTCCAATACGGCAACGGTGCTCAATACGCGCATCAACATCGCGAACCTGTCGTTGCAGGGCATCAGCGACGCGGGCAGTCAGGTCAAGGGCGCGGCGGCGGGTTCGACACTGACGCTTGACAGCGCAGGAAAGACCGCCGGGCAGAAAACCGCGATGGCGTCATTCACGCAAGTGATCGCATTGCTCAACACCGAAGTGGGCGGCCGCTATCTTTTCTCCGGTCGCGCCACCGACACGCCCGCAACCCAACCGGCCGATGTCATTCTCAATGGCAGCGGGACGCAGGCCGGACTGAACCAGTTGATCGACGAGCGCGGTCAGGCCGATGGCACCAATGGACTCGGACGGCTGGTGATCACGTCGCCGACACCGACCTCCGTTACGGTCGGTGAGGATGTCGCCGGGTCTCCATTTGGATTGAAGCTGAGTGCGATCACGTCGACAGTGACTGGTGCGACAGTCACCGGGCCTGCGCCGCCGGCAGCGCCTCCCGGTGCGCCGTCGGAAGTATCGATCGATCTCGGTGCGACGAATCCGAACGACGGGGACAAGGTCAGATTCACATTCACTCTCCCCGACGGAACGTCGGAAACGATCGAACTGACGGCGTCATCTGCGACGCCGCCGCCAACGGGGAGCTTCGGGATCGGGGCAGATTCGACCGCCACCGCAGCCAATCTCAATGCAGCCGTCAACACGGCCGTCGGCACGCTCGCCAATACTTCACTCGTCGCGGCCTCGGCGATCACCGCGTCAGACAACTTCTTCGGATCGCCGCCCTTGCGCGTCGATGGTCCGCCGTTCAACACCGCTACCCAGCTTGTGAATGGCACGGCGGCCAACACGGTTTCGTGGTATACCGGAGAAAGCGGCACCGATCCCGCGCGCGGAACCGCAGTCGCGGGTATCGATCAGTCAATCTCCGTTCAATATGGCGCACGCGCCAATGAAGATGCGTTCGTAGCTCAATTGAAGAACATCGCCGTCTACGCCGCGGTGACGACGAATGCGAGCAACCCCAACGCCAACGCTCAGGTGACTGCGCTGAACTCGCGTATTGTCGACAATCTCGCGGTGCATCCGGGAACGCAATCTATCCAGGAAATCCAGGCGGACTTTGCCGGCGCGCAGGCGGCAATCAAGACGGCTACGGATCGGCAAAAGCAGACCGGGTCGGTAGCCCAGTCGATGCTGGATTCGATCCAGGGAATCGATGACAACGAGGTCGCCGCTAAAATCCTCGCGCTGCAGACCAGCCTGCAGGCGTCGTATCAGACGACCGCATCGCTCTATCAGATGAGCCTGGTGAAATTCCTGTAAGATCCGCCGGCGACTGTAACGGCCGCCGAGCGCGGCCGTCTCATGTCGAGTTCTCAAAACGAAAAAGGCTTCCTTCTGGAAGCCTGTTCGCACATTGGTCTGCGTGTGGTGTCAGGCGATGCTGCTAGGCAGCGACTTCGGTCATCCCCGTATTCTCGCCTCGGGCCTGATCGATCAGCCGCTTCTCGTAAGCGATCAGCTTCTTCGATTCCTTCAACGCTCTATAATAGTCGCCGCTTAAGATGTGGTTATTCACTTCTTCGATCATCCCGGCGCCGCTCGGTACGGCGCTAAGGAAATCGCGCATCACGTCGAAGTAGACGGCGTGGTGCTCCTGCGGATCGTGCGAGATATACATGAGCTGGACAGCCAGATAGATCAGTTTGGCCGGCGTGTCGGCGGTGGCCGGTGTCAGGATATCTTTCTCGCGCAAGACTGGCAGCCTCTCTCCTTCGATCAGGAATTTCGCCCGCTGATCGGTATTTGTAATCACACACGACCCGACAATGATCTTCTCGTGCGGCTTGAGTTCGACTTTCAAAGCCATGGCGGTTCTCCGTGCGCGCCGGTTTCAATTCGATCCGGCAATTGGCGTGATCCTTTCGCGTTATAGTTAACGCGAGGTAAACGGCGAGCTTGCGTTAGGGCGATCGGGTTCAAGAAATATCCTTGTCGAATCAAGGTTTTCGTGAATTTCCGCGCCGCTGACGCGACCGCTCGATCCAGACACTTGGACACACCCGGTTCACGCCTTTTTAGATTGTTGCTTCCAAAGTGCTCCGGCTCGCTGATCGAAATCGGCGACACGCTTACACACGTTGCGTTCACACCAGAAAGGTAGTTTCCATGTCCTCCATCGTTCTTTCGGCATCGGTTCGCCAGAACCTTCTGTCGCTTCAGTCGACCGCTGATCTTCTCTCGACCACCCAGACCCGCCTTGCCACTGGCAAGAAGGTCAACTCAGCTCTCGACAATCCCACGAATTTCTTCACTGCCGCCGGCCTCGATGCCCGCGCCAGCGACATCAACAACCTCCTCGACGGCATCGGCAACGGCGTGCAGGTTCTGCAGGCTGCCAACACCGGCATCACCTCGCTGCAGAAGCTGGTCGATACCGCGAAGTCGATCGCCAACCAGGCGCTCCAGACCACTGTCGGCTATTCCAGCAAGTCAACGGTCACCGGTACCGCCGTTTCCGGCGCCACCGCTGACAACCTGCTCGGCACGGCTAGCGCTGTGGTTCCTGCGACCTCTGGCGCTCTGACGGCTGGTGCGTTCACGACCATCGACGTTTCGGGTGCGGGTTCGGCTGCCGTCCCGGCGACTGCTGCTACGACCTTCACCGGCACCGGCTTCGCCGCTGTCGACGTTTCCGGTGGCGCTGTCTCCTTCGACCTCACCGTCGACGGCACCACGGCGAACATCTCGATCGACGCTGCTGCGGTGACTGCCTACAACACC
The DNA here is from genome assembly GCA_943368635.1 of Sediminibacterium ginsengisoli. Taxonomy (GTDB): domain Bacteria; phylum Pseudomonadota; class Alphaproteobacteria; order Rhizobiales; family Xanthobacteraceae; genus Afipia. The sequence continues at coordinate 19,360 of CALRLJ020000007.1, forward strand.
GCGAACTCGACCACCCTGGTCGCGACGGCCCTCACGGCACAGGACATCGCTGACCTGACAAACGACCAGTTCGGCAGCAACGCCGTCACCGTTTCCGGCGGTCAGCTTCAGATCGCCTCGGCCGGCCCCGGTGCAACTTCGGAAGTGACCATCGCGAACTACGCTAACGCGGGTACCGGCACCACCGGTCTTGCCAACACAACCAGCACCGGTACCGCTCTGGTTCCTTTGGTTCCTCCTGCGTCGCAGACCTTCACCGTTGCGGTTGACGGTGCTGCCGCTCAGACGGTCACGCTCAGCGCGGCCACCATCGGCACCTACAACACGGCGAACCCAACAGCTACGGTGAACGCAGCCAGCCTCAGCGCCACTGACGTTGCTGCGGTTATCAACAGCCAGATCACCGGCGCGGTCGCTTCGGTTGTCGGCGGTGCGCTGACCTTCACCTCCAGCTCAACCGGCACGACCTCCAACGTTGTGACCTCTGCGGTGACGACGGCTGGTGGTGCAACCGGCTCGACCGGCGTTACCTCCGCTACGGGTACTGCCGGTGCGGCTCTTGTCCCGAGCACCTCGGCGCTCGACGGCCTGACCCTGAACATCGCTTCGACCGGCGGTGGTACGGCTTCTGCGATCACCTTCGGTGATGGCACCGGCGGCACCGTCAAGACTCTGAACCAGTTGAACGCCGCTCTTGCGTCGAACAACCTTCAGGCGTCGATCAGCACGGATGGCAAGATCTCGATCACCACGTCGAACGACGCGGCTTCGTTCCAGATCGGTGCGATCACCGGTACAGCAACTGGCGCCGGCAAGGCGTTCGTTGGTGCAGTGGGTGCTGCTCCGGTTGTTGACCCGGTGGCTCAGGCAACCCGTGCGAACCTCGTGTCGCAGTACAACAACATCATCCAGCAGATCACCACGACCTCGCAGGATGCTTCGTTCAACGGCGTTAACCTGCTGAACGGCGACCAGCTCAAGCTGACCTTCAACGAAACCGGCAAGTCCACGCTGAATATCACGGGCGTGAACTTCAGCCCGGCCGGTCTGGGTCTGTCCACGCTGAGCTCCGGCACCGACTTCATCGACAACCTCGCCACCAACAAGGTGTTGTCGTCGCTGAACGATGCTTCCAGCACACTGCGTTCGCAGGCTTCGGCTCTCGGTTCGAACCTGTCGATCGTGCAGATCCGTCAGGACTTCTCGAAGAGCCTGATCAACGTGCTGCAGACCGGTTCGTCGAATCTGACGCTGGCCGACACCAACGAGGAAGCGGCCAACAGCCAGGCGCTGTCGACCCGCCAGTCGATTGCGGTCTCCGCGCTGGCTCTGGCCAACCAGTCGCAGCAGAGCGTTCTTCAGCTCCTGCGCTGATCCAGATACCGCACTAAAATCAGGCGGCGGGGGAAACCCCGCCGCTTTTTTGCGTGTCGATCCGGGGCGTTCGCCCGCCGGATCGATTTTAACGTTTCGTTAAGGAAACAATTTAAGATCGCTTTAACCATAATTTAAACGTGCCTCCTGTAAGACTTGGGGAAAGACGCCGTTCTCCAGGGTGCAGTCTGCCGATTCGGTAGCCGGCTTTTTTGCTTATCAAGGAAGGTACTCTCATGTCCGATATCGTTCTCTCGGCGTCAGTTCGCCAGAATCTGCTGTCGCTTCAGTCGACCGCTGATCTGCTCGCGACCACCCAAAACCGCCTTGCAACGGGCAAGAAGGTCAACACCGCTCTCGATAACCCAACGAATTTCTTCACCGCGGCCAACCTCGATAGCCGCGCCAGCGACATCAACAACCTCCTCGATGGCATCGGCAACGGCGTGCAGGTTCTGCAGGCTGCCAACACCGGCATCTCCTCGCTGCAGAAGCTGATCGACAGTGCGAAGTCGATCGCCAACCAGGCGCTGCAGACGCAGGTCGGTTACACCAAGTCCGTCGTGAAAACCCTCGCCAACCCCGGCGCGAACGGCTCGAACATTCTTGGTACGGTCGTACCCGGCACCGCGGGCGCTCTGACCGCTGGTGCGTTCACCACCGTGGACGTCTCGGGTGCGGGTTCGGCTGCTGTCCCGGCGACTGCTGCGACGACCTTCACCGGCACCGGCTTCACCCCGATTGACACGACCACAGGTTCGGTCGCTTTCGATCTCACCGTCGACGGCACCACGCAGTCGATCCTGATCGACGCGGCTGCTGTCACCGCCTATACGACCGGCGGCGGTACGCTGACCGGTACGGCTGCTGCCCTTACGGCGCAGGACGTTGCCAACATTGCCAACGATCAGTTCGATCCGACGGGAACTCTCACCCCGATTACAGTCAACGGCGGCCAGCTCGAAATCGCGTCGGCAACCACCGGTACCGGTTCGGAAGTCACGATCGCGAACTACGCCAACACTGCAGCCGGCGGCGTGACGGGTCTTGCCAACACAACCAGCACCGGTACCGCTCTGGTTCCTTTGGTTCCTCCTGCGTCGCAGACCTTCACCGTTGCGGTTGACGGTGCTGCCGCTCAGAC
>CALRLJ020000008.1:0-21257 GCA_943368635.1 Sediminibacterium ginsengisoli
TTTCACGCTACATATATGCCTAGAGCGACAGGCCCTTGAGCGAATCCGGCCATGCCGCAGGACCGAGACAGTTAGGGACGCGATTATGAGCATCGACCAATTTATCGAGAATGAAGTGAAGTCCAACGATGTCGTGCTGTTCATGAAGGGCACGCCGCAGTTCCCGCAGTGCGGATTTTCGGGGCAGGTAGTTCAGATTCTCGACCACGTCGGCATCGCCTACAAGGGCCTGAACGTGCTCGAATCGTCTGAGCTGCGCGACGGCATCAAGATTTATTCGAACTGGCCAACCATTCCTCAGCTCTACGTGAAGGGCGAGTTCGTCGGCGGTTGCGACATCATCCGCGAGATGTTCCAGGCCGGTGAATTGCAGCAGCTGCTCGCCGACAAGGGCGTGCCTGTTCAGCAGCCTGTTGGCTAATACTTTACAAGCGAGACGGTGACATGCCGTCTCGCTTGTAAATCAGGCTTGCTGACCGATACATTCCTCCCAAGCCCGGACACAACGATCCGGGCGTCAGTCTGAGAAGACGTAAGTCTGAAGACTTGGGAGGTTTTTCTATGCTCGTGTCTCGCCATGCCAAGGCGTCGCTCGTCGTCGCCACCATTCTGCTCGCCACCGCAAGCGCCTTCGCCGACAGCGTCGTTCGTACCCAGCCCGCAGAAGCTGGTCTATCGCCCAAAGGGCTCGCGCGGATCGGCGATTACCTCAAGAACGAAATCGCCACCAACAAGATTCCCGGCGCTACGGTGATGATCCAGCGCCACGGCAAGATTGCCTATTACGAAACCTTCGGCGTGCGCGATCCCGCCACCAAGGCGCCGATGACGGCGAACACGATTTTCCGCATCTACTCGATGTCGAAGCCGATCACGACGGTCGCGGCGATGATGCTGGTCGAGGAGGGCAAGCTTCAGCTCGGCGATCCGGTCGCGAAGTTCATCCCCGCGTTCAAGGATGTGAAGGTCGGCGTCGAGAAGAAGGGCGACGACGGCAAGGTGACGCTCGATCTCGTGCCGTCCCGCCGTCCGATGACGGTGCAGGATCTGATGCGCCACACATCGGGGATCACTTACGGCTTCTTCGGCGAGGGTCTCGTCAAGAAGGCCTATGTCGACGCCAAGATCTTTTCGGAAGATGTCGATAATGCCGGCTTTGCCGATCGCATCGCCAAGCTGCCGCTGGCGTATCAGCCGGGGTCGACCTGGGACTACAGCCACTCGACCGACATTCTGGGCCGCGTCGTCGAAGTCGTCTCGGGCAAGTCGCTGTATCAGTTCGAAAAGGAGCGCATCCTCGATCCTCTCGGCATGAAGGACACCAGTTTCTATGTCACCGACAAGGCCAAGCAGCTGCTGATCGCTGAACCATTTCCGGAGGACCGCAAGATCGGCAATGACGCCCAGATGAGCGATCCGCGGATTGCGCGCAAATGGGAGTCCGGTGGCGGCGGGATGATGTCGACCATCGGCGACTATGCGCGCTTTACGAAGATGCTGTTGAACGGCGGTGCGCTCGACGGCAAGCGCTACCTGAGCCCGAAGACCATCGCTTATATGGGATCGAACCACATCGGTCCGGGATCCGGCGTCGTGCCGGGACCGTACTATCTGCCGGGTCCGGGCTTTGGTTTCGGCCTCGGATTTGCGGTACGGACCGATCCGGGCATCAGCGTGATGGAAGGCAGCGTCGGTGAGATGAACTGGTCGGGTGCGGGTGGCACCACCTTCTGGGTCGATCCCAAGGAAGATATGTTTGTGGTGTTCATGTCCCAGACCGTGCAGCATCGTGGACGTCACCGCATCGCGCTGAAGAATCTGGTCTACGGTGCTTTCGAGAAATAGCGGTTTTCGCATTGCTGAGAAGCTGCCCGGTGCAACCTCATCGAGCAGCGGGCATATCCGGGAATGATGTGGCGGGATGAAGGTTGTAGCCCGATGACGTTGCCGTCCGTCCGGAGTCTTGTCCCAGCCGCGCTATTGCTGCTTGCGGCCGGCCAAGCGTCGGCCGATGGCGCGATGCGCGCATATCCGCAGAATGCGACCTTTTCTCCGCAAAAGCTTGAGCGCATCACCGACTACTTCAACGCGGAAGTCATCAACGGCAAGATTTCCGGCGCGATCGTTCGGGTTCAGCGTCGCGGCAAGCAGGCCTATTTCAAATCCTTCGGCAAAATCGATGTGACGACCGGTGAGCCGATGAATCCGGAGGCGATCTTCCGCCTCTATTCGATGACCAAGCCTGTCACCAGCGTGACAGCGATGTTGCTGGTGGACGACGGTAAGCTGAATCTCGATGATCCCGTGTCCAAATACATTCCGTCGTTTGCGGATACCAAGGTGGGCGTCGAGACCAAGGCCGAGAACGGCGATCCGGTTCTCAAGCTTGTCCCGCTGGATCGTCCGATCACCATCGTAGACCTGCTGCGGCAATCGGCCGGCATCCCTTACGGCTTCTATGGCAAGGGTCTTGTCCGAGCCGCCTACAACAGCGCCGATCTGTATGCCGAGGGCACCGACAACGCCGCAGTTGCCGAGAAAATCGCGAAGCTGCCGCTCAACGAACAGCCGGGTACTTTGTGGGATTATGGCCACTCGATGGACGTGCTGGCCCGCGTGATCGAAGTGGTGTCCGGGAAATCGCTTTACGCATTCGAGAAAGAGCGGCTGTTCGGGCCGCTCGGTATGAAGGATACGTCGTATTACGTTGCCGATCCGTCGCAGCATCACCGTATCGCCGAACCGCTGCCGAGCGATAACAATTTCAGAACCGGCAGCTCGCGCAATCCACGCCTGTTCACGAAGTGGGAAGCTGGAACCAGCGGGCTGCTGTCGACCATCGGAGACTATAGCCGGTTTGCGCAAATGCTGCTCAATGGCGGCGAACTCGACGGCAGGCGCTATTTGAAGCCCGAGACCTTCGCGATCATGACCACGAACCACATCGCGCCGGCGACAGGAGTGAGGCGCGGGGCATACTATTTTCCCGGCGATGGCTTTGGATATGGCCTCGGCTTCGGGGTTCGCACCGAGCCCGGCAACGCAACCCCGCCGCCGCCTGGATCGCTCGGTGAGATCAAATGGGACGGCGCGGGTGGCACTTATTTCTGGGTCGATCGCGCGCAGGACATGTATGTCATCCTGATGATCCAGTCGCCATCGGAGCGCGGCCGGATTCAGCCCGCGCTCAAGGCCATGGTCTATGACGCCCTCACTCCGGACTAGATCAAGCTTTCGATGTGATCGTGCGGATTGCCGAAACGGTTTCCTCGATCATCGCCGCCGTCACATCGAGATGGGTGCAGGCGCGGATGCGGTGATCGAGCGCGCCGGTCAGGATGCCGCGGCTGCGCAATTCTGAAATCATCTGTGGCGTGGTGATGCCGGTTCCGGTCGGGTCGAAGAAGATCAGATTGGTCTCGGGCTGATTGACCGCGATACCCGGAATTTGCGCGAGGCCTCGGGCGAGGGCGCGGGCGTTGGCGTGGTCATCCGCAAGCCGATCAACATGATGGTCGAGCGCGTAAAGGCAAGCCGCCGCGCAAATGCCGCTCTGGCGCATCGCGCCGCCGAGGCGTTGCTTCCAGCGCCAGACCTCATCGATGAAATCGTCCGTCCCCGCGATCACGGCCCCGATCGGCGCGCCGAGGCCCTTGCTGAAATCGATCCAGACCGAGTCCCAGCCGTCAGCCATCTCCCGTGCCGAAACGCCGCTGGCGACGCAGGCGTTCATTAGCCGCGCGCCATCCATGTGAGTGACGAGGCCATGTTCGCGTGCAATTGCCGTGATGTCGTCGAGATCGGGTTTCCTCCAAACCGTGCCGCCGCCGATATTGGCGGTCTGCTCGACGGTCACGACGCGCTGTGGCGCTGAATAACGCGATGGCGGCTGGATTGCTGCGCGAAATGTCTCAGGCGTGAAAATTCCATTCTCGCCGGGCAGCGGCGTGATCTGGAATCCGCCGAGGGCTGCATGCGCGCCACCTTCTCGGGTCAGCACATGCGCAGATGGATGCGCCAGAATTTCATCGCCGGGTCGGCAATGTACCAATGTCGCCGTCACGTTGCACATGGTCCCCGAAGGCAGGAAGACCGCCGCTTGCTTGCCGAGCAGGTCCGCCACGCGTTCGCACAACGCTATCGTCGTGGGATCGTCGCCGATTTGTTCGTCGCCGACCTCAGCCCGCGCCATGGCTTCGCGCATCGCCGGGGTCGGCCGGGTCTGCGTGTCCGACATCAGATTGATGCGAACGGGCGCTAGCTTCGAATCAGGGAGGGCGGGAGTCATTCTCATCGGAAGTCCTGTGCGGCGTCACGGGCTGGGCCGTCGCCTTGATGTATTCAAAAAAGGAACGCCGGTCCAACGGAAGTCGGGCTTTTCGATATTTGTATCACGGCGGGATTGTTTGCATTGGTGCCGTCAATTGCTAGGCTTGCCGCTTGATGTTTTTTTCCTGGATGAGGCTGACGTTGCACCTTACAAATTTTCACCGCGTGGCGGCCCGTATCTTGACGATTTTCGTATGTCAGATGACGGCGGTCGGGTTGCTCGCTGCCCAGGCGTCAGCCGGCAGCATCGGGGCATCCGCGCCGTCGGCGGCGGGCTTTTCAAGCGAGCGACTGGCCCGGATCACCGCTTATCTCAACAATGAAGTGGCGACCGGGAAAATCCCCGGCGCCATCGTGCTGGTGCAGCGTCACGGCAAACCTGCTTATTACGAAGCCTTCGGTATGCGCAATGTCGCTACCAAGGCGCCGATGACGCCGGATACCATCTTCACGCTCTTCTCAATGACAAAACCGATCACGTCGGTGGCGGCCCTGATGCTGGTGGAGCAGGGCAAGCTCGCGCTTGACGACGAGGTCGGACAATACATCAAGGGCTTTTACGACACCAAGGTGGGTGAGGAAAAACCCGGCCCGGACGGCAAGCCTGCTCTCGATCTGGTCGCACCGAAGCGCCCGATTCTGATTCACGATCTGTTGCGGCAGTCTGCGGGGATTCCTTACGCCTCGCTGGCTTACGGCGTGGTGAAGAAGCCTTACGACGATGCCGACCTGATCTCGGGCAAGTTTACCAATGCGGAGGTGGCGGACAAGATCGCCGCGCTGCCCTTGATCAGCCATCCCGGCGACTACTGGACCTACGGCCACGCCACCGACGTGCTTGGGCGTGTGATCGAAGTGGTGTCAGGTAAAACGCTCTATCAGTTCGAAAAGGAAAACCTGCTCGATCCGCTCGGCATGACGAACACGAGCTTCTTCGTTACCGACCCCGCTAAACAGGCGCTGCTCGCCGAACCGCTTCCGAACAGGCACGACAAGCTCGACCGCGACCCGCGTATTGTCACCAAATGGGAATCCGGCGGCGGCGGCATGGTGTCGTCGATGGCGGATTACGCGCGCTTCGTGCAGATGTTGCTGAATCGCGGAGAACTCAACGGCAAGCGTATTTTGGCGCGCAAGACCGTAGACCTGATGACGTCGAACCATATTGGCGAAGCCGCGGGCATCAAGCCATGGGCCTTCTATTTCCCCGGCGCGGGTTATGGTTTTGGCCTCGGCGTCGCGGTGAGAACCGAAGCCGGTGTCAGCCACTGGGCCGGCTCGGTCGGCGAATACGAGTGGAGCGGGGGCAGCGGAACGTACTTTCTCGTCGACCCGAAGGAAGACATGTTCGCGATCCTGATGATCCAGACGCCATCGCAGCGCGGCCGGATTCAGTCGGCGCTCAAGAGTCTGATTTATGGCGCACTGAAATGACGGTTGTAACTTGTGCCGAAGAAGAAGGCCGCCCGATGAGGCGGCCTTCTTATTTCTGCTATCCGGTCGCTGAAGATATCAGCGCGAATAGAATTCGATGATCAGGTGCGGTTCCATCTGAACCGGGAACGGCACTTCCGAAAGACCCGGAATGCGCACGACCTTGGCAGTCTCCTTGCCGTGATCGACTTCGAGGTAGTCGGGCGTATCACGTTCGCCGAGCCCATTGGCTTCGAGCACGAAGGCGAGCTGCTTGGATGCTTCCTTGATCTCGACGACGTCGCCGACCTTCACCTTGTAGCTGGCGATGTTGACGCGCTTGCCGTTCACCTTGATGTGGCCGTGGTTGATGAACTGACGGGCCGCGAACATGGTGGCGACGAACTTGGCGCGGTACACCACGGTGTCGAGGCGGCGCTCGAGCAGGCCGATCAGGTTCTCGCCCGAGTCGCCCTTCAGGCGGCTGGCTTCGACATAGATCGCGTGGAACTGACGCTCGGAAATGTTGGCGTAATAACCCTTCAGCTTCTGCTTGGCGCGCAGCTGCGTGCCGAAGTCCGAGAGCTTGCCTTTGCGGCGCTGGCCGTGCTGGCCAGGGCCGTATTCGCGCTTGTTGACGGGACTCTTCGGGCGGCCCCAGATGTTCTGGCCCATACGGCGATCGATTTTATACTTCGCCTCACTACGCTTAGTCATCGCGTCCTCTTTCGTAAGTTTGAGTTTTGAGGAAACGCGCCCTCCTGTGCAGCGGGTAAATCCTTCTCGGATCTCCCGATGCTGACAGGTCCGCCTCATAAGCTTGATGGGGAGGACCACGGGTCGCGAAACGCAACGCGGGCCGTAAACGGCCCGCGAGCAAGGTGTTCATAGGTAGAAAAGGCCGCCAAGTCAAACAGTTCGGGGGCGTTTGGGCCCCTTATTTGGGGGCCGCGGTTGCCACCGGCTTGCCTTCTTCCACCACGTAAACAGCCATGATTTTCAGGCCCTTAGCCCCTGTTTTGACGTCGTGAGGGACGCCTGCCGGAACAGCATAGGAGTCGCCGGCCTTCAGCGCCTGGTCGGGCTTGCCTTCGACGATCAGCGTGGCATCGCCTTCGAGCACATAACCGGTATCGACGCCCGGATGAGTGTGACGGCCGGCGAGGGTATTGGCCGGGATTTCGGCGACCACGGTGACGATGTTGTAGCCCTTGGGGAACTCGATCTTTTGCAGCGGGGTCCGCTTGATGCCGCCCGGTGCCTGAGCCATGGCCGCGCCGACGCCGGCAAACGTCACGATTGCGAGGCCGAGAATGATCTTCTTGAGCATGTGTCTCTCCCTTTCGCTGTTCTCTTCGGAACAGACCGCAGGAGAGGCTAGCAGCCCGACGGTATCTGCGGAAGGGTTTCAACTCACAAGGCTGGCACCGAAGAACGGCCCAAGTGCCTTCGCGAGAACCGGCGAAGGCGTCTGCCCCGATGTGAAGACGAACCGGGCCGGGAGCGGTTCTCCGGTGCCGCTGGCGATGCCAAGCAGGTCTCTCACGCGCCGCGCGATGGCGGGGGCGGGGTCGATCCAGTCCACGGCCCACGGCGCCAGTGCGATCATCTGGCTGCTCAACAGCGGATAGTGGGTGCAGGCCAGCACCACGGTGTCGGTTCGCGCATCTCCGTTGAGAAAGCACGGTGCGATCTCGGCCGCGATGGCGTCGTCGCTGACGCGCTCGCCACGCAACGCCGCTTCTGCAAGGCTTGCAAGATTTTCAGCGCCGACCAGCGTTACGTCGCAGCCCTGCGCGAAATCGCGGATCAGCGCCTTGGTGTATTCGCGCTTCACGGTGCCGCGCGTCCCCAGCACTGAGACGCGCTTTGTTTTGGACAAGGCGCAGGCGGGCTTGATGGCCGGCACGGTGCCGACAAATGGTACGCTGTAGGCCTCGCGCAGATGCGTCATCACCAGTGTCGAGGCTGTATTGCAGGCGATGACAACGAGGTGCGGCGCGTGTTCCGCGATCAGGTCGCCGACCAGCGGCACCACGCGCGCGATGATTTCCTCTTCGGTGTGCTGACCGTAGGGGAAATAGGCGTCATCCGCGACGTAGATATAGCGCGCACCCGGACGCAGCCTGACGATCTCGCGGAACACGGTGAGACCGCCGAGGCCGGAATCGAAAACCAGTATCGTGGGCGTCTGGGACACAAAGGTCATGATAGCCGATCTGCGGTTACCAGTCTGTTGTCGGGCGGTAACCTAGACCGGCAGCAGCGGCCTGTGCGGGGCGTCGGGCAGTTCGACCCGGACGGCATCGCCGGGGCGGACGTCGCCGTCGGCCAGCACGATGCTCATGACCCCGGCCTTGCGGATCATGTTGCCATCGGCGTCCTTGTCCAGCGTTGCGGCCATCAGACCTTTCTGGAATCGGTCGATCTGGATGCAGGGATTGCGCAGGCCGGTAATTTCGACCAGCGCGGTCTCGCCGAGATGCAGCCGCGTGCCGGTGGGCAGCGCCAGCAGGTCGATGCCGCGGGTGGTGACGTTCTCGCCCATGTCGCCGGGTCGGACGACGAAGTTCTTCGGCGCCAGTTCGTCGAACAGTTCTTCGTGGATCAGGTGGACCTGACGCAGGTTCGGCTGGGTCGGATCCTTCGCCACGCACGAGCGGTGTTTCACCGTCTCGCCCATATGCGCATCGCCATCGACGCCAAGCCTTTTGAGCAGGCGGATGCTCAAGGAGTTGGTTTTGCTAAAGTGGTGACCCTTGCGCAGGCTGACAGCGGTGACTGTGCCCATCAGTTCAGGACGCTCCGAAGACGCGCTTGAAGATGGTATCGACGTGCTTGAAGTGATACGCGAGATCGAATTGTTCCTCGATCTCCTTGTCCGACAGATACTTTTTCACGTCGGCGTCCTTCTTCAACAAGGACTGGAAGTCGCCTTCGCCGCGCCAGACCGGCATCGCATTGCGCTGGACCAGCTTGTAGGCGTCCTCGCGCGACGCGCCCTTTTGGGTCAGCGCAATCAGCAGGCGCTGCGAATGGACCAAGCCGCCGAGGCGGTCGAGGTTCTTCTGCATGTTGGCCGGATAGATCAGCAGCTTCTCGATCACGCCGGCGAGACGATTGAGCGCGAAGTCGAGGGTCACGGTGGCGTCGGGGCCCATCATGCGCTCGGCGGAGGAGTGCGAGATGTCGCGCTCGTGCCAGAGCACGACGTTTTCCAGCGCGGGCGTCACGTAAGCGCGCACCATGCGCGACAGGCCAGTGAGGTTTTCGGTCAGCACAGGATTGCGCTTGTGCGGCATCGCCGACGAGCCTTTCTGGCCTTCGGAAAAGAACTCTTCAGCTTCCAGAACTTCGGTGCGCTGCATGTGGCGGATTTCGGTGGCGAGGCGCTCGACCGAGGAGGCGACGACCCCCAACGTTGCAAAGAACATCGCGTGGCGGTCGCGCGGGATCACCTGTGTCGAAATCGGCTCGACCGCGAGGCCCATGGCTTTCGCGACATGCGCTTCGACACGCGGATCGATTTGCGCGAAGGTGCCGACAGCGCCGGAAATCGCGCAGGTTGCGATTTCCTTGCGCGCGGCGACCACGCGTTCACGGGCGCGGGTGAACTCGGCATAGGCGTAGGCGAGCTTGAGCCCAAACGTCACCGGCTCGGCATGGATGCCGTGCGAGCGGCCGATGGTCGGCGTCATCTTGTGCTCGAAGGCGCGCGTCTTGAGCGCAGCGAGCACCTTGTCGATGTCGGCGATCAGGATGTCGGCGGCGCGTGCAAGCTGCACATTGAGGCAGGTATCGAGCACGTCTGACGAGGTCATGCCTTGATGCACGAAGCGCGCTTCCGGGCCGACGATTTCCGCCAGATGCGTCAGGAAGGCGATGACGTCATGCTTGGTCTCGCGCTCGATCTCGTCGATGCGTTCGACATTGAAGGTCGCATCCTTGGCCTTGGCCCAGATGGTTTTCGCTGCGTCCTTCGGGATCGTTCCCAGTTCGGCGAGCGCGTCGGCGGCGTGCGCCTCGATCTCGAACCAGATCTTGAAACGCGTCTGCGGCTCCCAAATGGAGACCATTTCGGGGCGGGAATAACGGGGAATCATCGCGAACTCGTAGGGTTGGGAGATTACGCCGCGCTTTAGCAGATCGCATCCGGCGAAGCCACCCTTGGGGCGCGATTCTATGCGGAAAATCGGGCCTTTTTGGCCTAGATCGCTTCGCCGCGCGCGGAGGCTGCCGCGCTGCGGATTGCGGAGATATTCGCCTTGTAGCTGTCCATCGTGCCGCCCTTGAACACGGCCGATCCTGCGACCAGCGCGTTGGCGCCCGCCGCCGCGATCCTGGCGGCATTGTCCGCCGTGACGCCGCCGTCGACTTCAATGTCGATCGGTCGCCCGGCGCACATTGCGCGAACCTGCGAAATCTTTTCCAACGCAGAAGGGATGAACGACTGACCGCCGAAGCCGGGATTGACCGACATCACCAGCACGAGATCGACCATGTCGATGACGTACTCGATGGCACTCGCCGGTGTTGCAGGGTTGAGCGACACGCCGGCCTTCTTGCCGAGCGCGCGGATCGCCTGCAGCGAGCGATGCAGATGCGGTCCGGCTTCGGCGTGAACCGTGATGTGGTCGCAGCCCGCCTTGGCGAAGGCTTCGAGATACGGATCGCACGGCGCGATCATCAGATGCGCGTCGAAGATCTTCTTTGAGTGAGGACGCATCGCCTTGATGACGTCGGGGCCGTAGGAAATGTTCGGCACGAAGTGGCCGTCCATCACATCGAGATGCATCCAGTCGGCGCCGGCCTGATCGACGGAGCGGACTTCCTCGCCGAGCTTTGCAAAATCCGACGCGAGAATCGAAGGGGCGATAATCAGGGGGCGCGATGCGAGGGGCTGAGACATGGCGGCTTCCGGTGCTTCCCTTGGCATTTTCGCGGCGGTGTACGCCAGCGGTGACGCACGGTTTCGCCTAACACGCCGCCTGCGCGCGGGCAATGTAAGCCGGGCGGCGTACACAGGAACAGCGCGCGGACCTCGCGGCAAATCCTGCCGCTGCGGCACAATTTGCCGCGTCGGGTGTGCCGGTTGGCTGGTGAAAATGACTGGTTTTATTGGGTTTTCGATGCGGCACGGCAATTGCTGGATACTTCTCGGGATAATCTGGGCCGCGTGTCAGCGGCTCTGGGGAGTATCGCGATGTTGTTTGCTGCAGGTGCAGTTGGAGCTGCCGCCGCTGCCGCCGGCACGGCTTTGGATTTGCTGTCCTCGCTCACGCCCGCCAAATCGGGCGCGACGACGGCTGTTAAGCAAGCCGGTTCGATTTTCGGCCTGACAACTTCGAACGAAACCACGCAGACTTTGACGCCCGCGTCCGCAACAAGTTCCGCGCCGGGTGGAGCCTTATCGCCGTCGACATTCAACGCTCTGCTCTCGGCGCAGGATTCCAGCGGCAAGGCCAGCCCGTCGGCCGCGTTAAAGGATCTGTTCGCGCAGATCGATGGCAACGGCGACGGCAAGATCACCAAGGCCGAATTCGAGGACAAACTCGGCGCGGGCGGCACCAATGTCGCCGCTGCGGACAATGTCTTCAACAAGATGGATGCCGATGGTGACGGCTCCGTCAGCCTCGATGAAATGGCGTCAGCGTTGAAACCGAGGGCTGGCGGTCATCACCATGCGCATCATTCCAGGGCAGCCGGAAGCGGCGGCGCGGATGCGTTGTTGCAAGCGCTTCAGGGCGCATCGAGCACTTCGGCGACAAACAGCGATGGTTCAATCACCACAACGCTGACATATGCCGACGGATCGAAGATCACGATGAGCCAGCCGGCATCGTCGATAACGTCGACCGGCGCCTCGAACCAATACAATCTCGTCGAGAAGATGGTTCAGCGTCAGGCGGATGCGCTTGCCACAGCCGCCAAGCAGTCGGTTTCGGTCAAGGTCTGATCGCTTCCGTCACCGATACCGCTTCCATCGGTAGCATTACGCACAACAGCGCCATTTTCATCAGTCGCTAACCATGGCGGCCGGTAATCACACCCGCAATAATTCTGCGAGGTGTCTGTTGTGCTGAGACTGGTCGTGCTGGCTGCTGTCGTCGGTTGCATCGCAGGTGCCGCGCATGCCGAGGACGATTTCATCGCATCGCTGCGCCTGCGTGGCGGCTACGACACCAATCCCCAGTTTTCGACCGGCACCGGCATTGGCGGCAGCGCCTTCATCGGCACCGACGCGGCAATTGCTGCCGGCACCAAGGAGAAAGACTATAGTTATGGCGTGGCGGCGGAGGCGAGCACAACGCAATATGCCAATCCGCTCGCGGTGCCTGCGCTGTCCGGAAAAGTGATTTTGCGCGGAACTTATGGTGGGGATGCGGCCAATATTTCCGCCGTGACGACCATTGCCGATACCAACACCTATAATCTGCGCTCATCCGATCTGGTTCAATCGCTCAAGGGTGAAGTGAAGCTCGGCGCCATCAAGATGTTTACGACTGTGGAGGGCGCGCGCTCGACGCTGAACCAGACCAACGCGATCTTTCAGGACTTCCTGCCGACTCCCCATGTCTATCTGCGCGGCACGCTGATTCCCGGAATCGCTTATGTCAGGGACAAGTTCGAGATCGGTGCCTCCGTCAATCTGTCGGTGCGACGCTATCAGAAGGAGCTGGATGACTTCGGCTATCGCCGCGACAATGAACGCGTCCAGCCATTCCTGTTCGCGAAATATCAGGACAAGGACATCACGGTATTCGGATCGCTCTCGCAATTGCGCGGCACGTTTCATGACGTGGACTTCACCAACGTCAATGCGATCTTGTTCGATGCGAATCTGTCGTGGCGCATCGCGCCGTTCACGATCGATCTGGCGGCCTATCGCCGGGCGTCGGAGACGACCTTTCCGATCTCGCCGATCACCCTTGATACAGCCTATACAGCGAGGGGAAGCTGGCAGGTTGAACCGAAACTGAGCCTGACGGCGGCGGTGGGTTACGCCACGACAGACTATCTGGACTCGCGCTTCAATGCTCAGACACTGACTTACGGGATCGGTGCGTCGCACGATCTCGGAAATGGCTATGCCGTCGGTCTCGATCTTACGCGGGCGCAGGGGACTTTGATCTCCGGCGATAAAGCCAGCGCCATCATCATCAGTTCGTCGTTGACGAAGAAGTTCTCACCATTTGCGAAAGGCACGGCAAAGGATGCAGCGGCGAACAAGCTTGCCGCAAGCAAGAGCTAAGGGTGGCAGTCTGATCCAACGGGGGGGCTGGACCAGACTGCCGCGCGAATGAGAGTTGGGAGGTGGGGAACTCATTCGCGATGGTGCAGTGGCTCTAGCGGAATTCGGCCGCTAGACGTCAGTGCCCGCAGCCGCAGCCGCCTCCGAGCAGACCGCCAAGGGCGCCGCCCTTGCCGAGCACGGCTCCGAGAACGCCACCCTTGCCGGTGGTGACCGCGGCGTTGACGACGAGAGCGCCGCGCCCGTCAAGCAGGCCGAGTACGCCGCCTTTGCCGGTGAGCACGTTCGCTCCGACGTTCAGACCTTTGCCGCCACCTCCAGCGAAGGCGGGGGCACTGACGAGCGCCGTCGCGATGACGGCAAGACACAGCATCTTCTTCATGACGTTTCTCCACTGTTATATGCACGACGTTGTGCACGCAGCGGACCGTATTGCCGAAAATCGCAACGGCAATTGAAACGCGAAGATAACCTTAAACGGCAGGGGTTTTCGGCATTTTGCGACAGCATGATGCATGCCTACCTACGGAGAAACACGTAAGTGGCTGCGTCACGAAATCAGTCACTATTGTTCGAAGCGTTTTTTCCACGACGGCAGAGCGCCGGCATAAGGAAGCGCCTTCGCTTCATAGACGCCGCGTGCGATGGCGCGTGCGACGACATTCGCGGCTACCGCACCGAGTTCGGTGAGGCCGTAAAGCGGATCGATGTCTGTCTCACCGGTTGCCGCCGCGAACACTATGTCGCCGTCGAGCGGCGCATGCACCGGATAGATCGCACGGGCAAATCCGGTCTGCGCGATCACCGCAAGGCGCTTGACCTGCGGCTTGGTCAGAATGGCATCAGTGACGACCACCGCCAGCGTGGTGTTCTCGATGGCTGTCGCGGCGGGACCGCCCTTGAGCCGCATCGCAAGCATGTCCGGGGTGAAGGACGGCGGCAGGCCGCGTCCGCCAAACTCATTGTGTTGCTCGAAGGGGGCGGCCCAGAACCAGGGGCCATCGCCGACAGTGACACTGCCGACCGCATTGACGGAGGCGATGGCTGCAACGCGCACGCCGCTTGTCGTCACCGCAGAGGCGGAGCCGAGACCGCCCTTGAAGTTAGCGGTGGTCGCGCCGTAGCCAGCGCCGACGCTGCCGAGCGCGAAGGAGCCGTCCGTCGCAGCCGCGGCTGCCGTGTATCCGAGATCGCGATGAGGCGGGAAACGGCCCCAAGCCTTGTTGCCGCCGTTCAGCATGTCGAACATCACAGCACCGGGAACAATCGGGATGTGTGCGCCGCCAACCGCAAAGCCGCGGCCTTGTTCTGCGAGCCATGCCTGCACGCCGCCGCCCGCTTCAAGTCCGAAGGCCGAACCGCCGGAGAGGGCGATTGCATCGATGCGCTCGACCGTGTTGACCGGCTCAAGCAGCGCGCCGTCCCGGATTCCGGGGCCGCCGCCGCGCACATCGGCCGAGGCGACGGCGGGCTTGTCGAAGATCACGGCCGTGACGCCGGACGCGGCCGCCTCGTCGTAAGCGTGGCCGACGCGGACGCCGGGAATGTCGGTCAGCAGGTTCTTCATGGTCGTCACCTTGATCCTTTGGGCATGATCTGATCCGAAAACCGGTGTCCACTTCTTGGGATCATGCCCATCACGCCCCGATCACAACACACGGAATGGCGGGGAGCGGAGCTTGCATAGCACAGGGGCGACAGTGCAATAAGCGGCATGATTCATGATGTTTCCATTCCCGCCGCGCTTGCCGCCGGTGTTATCAGTTTTCTGTCGCCGTGCGTATTGCCGCTGGTGCCGCCGTATCTGATTTATCTGACCGGCGCGACCATCGAACATGTGGCCAACGACGAGGAGCAGCGGGCGTCAAAGCGCGCGGTGATGTTGTCCGCGCTGGTTTTCGTGCTCGGATTCTCGACCGTATTCGTGGCGCTCGGTGCCAGCGCCAGCCTGATCGGCAGCCTGATCCGCGCATGGTCGGCGCAACTCTCCATCGTTGCAGGCATTGCGATCATTTTGATGGGGCTGCATTTTCTCGGCCTGACGCGGATAGGCTTTTTGATGCGTGAAGGGCGTCTGCCGATCCCCAAGCCTGTTGGGCTGTGGGGCGCCTATGTCATGGGGCTGGCCTTCGCGTTCGGCTGGACGCCGTGTATCGGACCTATTCTGGCGGCGATCCTGTCGGTGGCGGCATCGGAAGCGACGGTGATGAAGGGAGCAGGGCTGCTCGCGGTTTACTCCGCAGGTCTCGGCATCCCTTTCCTGATCGCAGCGTTCATGGTTGAGCGGTTCTCGGGACTGCTCGCACGGATGAAAAAACATCTCGCCACGGTCGAACGCGTGATGGGCGCGTTGATGATTCTCGTTGGAATTGGATTTCTCACCGGCGCGGTAGCGAACGTCAGCATCTGGCTGCTGGAGACGTTCCCGGCGTTGCAGAGCTTCGGATAGGCCGCCCTCAAGATTATGGCCGGGACATGCCCGGCCATAGTTTGAATGTTGGCAGTGCAAGCGTCGAGGCTCTTACGATCCCTTGCCGATTTCGGCGTAGTTGCCCTTGGCGTCCCATTTGTAGACGACATAGTCGAGCAGCTTGATGTCGCCCTTGGCATCAAATGACAGCTTGCCCAGCACAGTATCCCATTCGCCGGCCTTGATGGCTTCGACAAGCTTCTTGGGATCGGTGCTGTTGATCTTCTTGGCGGCCTGCGACCAGACCTGGAAGGAGGCGTAAGTGTAGAGCGTGTAGCCTTCAGGATCGATGCCCTTCGCCTTGAACTTCTCGACGATGGCCTTCGCGGTCGGCTTGTTGCGCGGATCGGGGCCGAAGGTAAACAGCGTGCCTTCCGCGGCAGCGCCCGTGATCGAGGCGAATTCCTTGTCGTTCATGGCGTCGCCCGCCATCAGGATGGTCTTGAGACCCTGATCGCGCATCTGGCGCAGGATCAAGCCGGCTTCCTGATGATATCCGCCGACATAGACCAGATCGATATTGTCGCGTTTCAGCCGCGAGACGATGGAGTTAAAGTCCTTGTCGCCCTTGTTGTAGGACTCGAACAGCTTTTCCTTGAAGCCGGCGGCGTTCAGCGCTTTCTTGGTCTCATCCGCGAGGCCTTTTCCGTAAGTGGTCTTGTCGTTGAGAATGGCGACGTTCTTGCCGGCGAACGCCTTCTGAATGTACTGCGCGGCGACGAGGCCTTGCTGGTCATCGCGGCCGCAGACGCGCAGCACATTCCACAGCTTGCGCTCGGTGAAAACCGGATTGGTCGATGCCGGGGTAATCTGCAGCACGTTGCCTTCCGCGTAAGCCTCCGACGCCGGGATCGACGACGACGAGCAGAAATGGCCGGCGACGAACTGAACCTTCGAACTCGCGAGTTTTTCGGCGACCGAACGGGCCTGCTTCGGGTCGCAGGCATCGTCGCCGATTTGCAGCGCGAGCTTCTTGCCGTTGACGCCGCCTGCGGCATTGAGATCGGCGACGGCGAGATCTGCGCCGTTCTTCATCTGGCGGCCGAATGCGGATTCGCTACCGGTCATCGGACCGGCGACGGCGACGGAAATGTCTTGTGCAAACGCAGCAGTCGACATGCCGGCGGATATGGCAATCGACGCGCCGAGTGCGAGGCCAAGAATGTGGGTCGGTTTCATAGGGCAGTCCTCATGCAGGTCTCGAAGGCGCAGCCAGACGGCCCGCCGGGCGAATAAATCCCGCTTATTGTCCGCTGATTTTATCGCCAAGTCATCGGCAATTTTCGCAGCCGCTCAGGCCTTGGCTGGCGCATCTTGCCGCAGCCGCCAGCCGAGGGGGCCGTTCGGTTCGTACAGCCAGTAATACTGCCGGACCATCTGCTGCGCCCGGGTTCGCTGAAAAGACAGGCAGGAAACGGCGATCAGGATGGCCGTTTCGAGGATGTAGGTCTGCGGTTGCAGCAAGGTCTCGTTGAACAGCGCGAAGTGTACGAATCGCACCGCCAGTCCCAGCGGGATCATGGCGATGGCGGCAATCCCGATGCCGCGCCAGGTCAGCGCGATGGCACGGCCGGCCAGCAGCGCACAGCCGCCGCCGAGCACCAGAGTGACGAACAAAACCTGAAAAATGGATTCGTTGGAGTAGAGGGACATTAATGGCGCCCTCCCTCAAGATAAGCCGCGCGGATTTCCGGCCGCGCCAGCAATTCCTCGCCGGTTCCGCTGAGTGTGATCAGGCCGTTGACCATCACATAGCCGCGGTGGGCCAGTTTCAATGCATGGTTTGCGTTCTGCTCGACGATCAGCACGGTCAGGCCGTCCTGCCGGTTGAGCGTTCGAACAGCGTCGAAAATCTGCCGGGCGATCAGCGGCGCAAGGCCGAGCGATGGTTCGTCCAGCATCAGCAGGCGAGGGCGGCTCATCAGCGCGCGCCCGATCGCCAGCATCTGCTGTTCGCCGCCCGATAATGTGCCGCCGCGCTGCGCGATGCGCTCCTTGAGGCGCGGAAACAGTGTGAAGACGCGATCGAGATCATCGCTGCGCTCGGCTTCGGTGCTCTCAGCGGCGGCATCCGCGCCCATGCGCAGGTTTTCCGCAACCGTCATGCGCGGGAAGATGCGGCGTCCTTCGGGGGACTGCGCGATACGCAGCCGTGCGACGTGATGCGTCGGCTCATCCGTAATGTCGCGCCCGTCGAATTCAATGACTCCGGCGCGGGCGCGGGGCCGCCCGAACACCGACATCATCAGCGTGGACTTGCCGGCACCGTTGGAGCCGATCAGCGCCACGATCTCGCCTGGGTTGATGTCGAGATCGACTCCTTTGAGCGCCTCGATGTTACCATACGCGGCGACAAGCCCGCGGATGGAGAGGAGCGGCGTGCTCATGTTCCGCCCTCCATGACTTCAATGGCGGTTTCCTCATCCGCGCCGAGATAGGCGGCGATGACTTTCGGATCGTCACGGATTTCGCGCGGCGTCCCGGCGGCGATCTTGACGCCGTGGTCGAGTACGAAGATGCGGTCGGAAATTTCCATCACGACCGACATGTCGTGTTCGATCAGCAGCACCGAGGTGCCGTGATCCTTGCGGATGGCCAGCAGCAACTGGCTGAGTTCGTCGCTCTCCCGCGCGTTCAATCCGGCGGCGGGTTCATCGAGGCACAGCAAGACCGGCTCGGAACACATCGCCCGCGCAATCTCGAGCCGCCGCTGGTCGCCATAGGGCAGGTTGCCTGCGGCGTCGTCGGCCCGCGCCGTGAGGCCGATACGATCGAGCCAGTAGCGCGCAAGGTCGATGGCGTCTTTTTCGGCGCGGCGGAATCCGGGCGCACCGATCAGGCCCAGAAACGTATAGCCCGATGCCAGCATCAGCGAATTGTGCTGTGCCACCATCAGGTTTTCCAGCGCGGTCATGCCCGCAAACAGGCGGATATTCTGGAACGTGCGTGCGACTTTCGCGACCTTGGAGATACGGTAGTCGAACAGTCGTTCCAGCAAGAATTCGCGATTGTCATCATGAATGAGGCGCATCATGCCGGTGGTCGGTTTGTAAAACCCCGTGATGCAGTTGAAGACAGTGGTCTTGCCCGCGCCGTTAGGGCCGATCAGCGCGGTGATGTCGCCACGCTTTGCCGTAAACGACAGATCGTTGACCGCAACGATGCCGCCGAAGCGCATCGACAGATGATCGACGGCGAGAATATCGTTATCGGTTTTGGCCGCTGTCATCCGTGGCCTTCCTTGACCATTGCGGATGAAATCTCCGTGGGCTTCTCGAGAAACACCGAGGGCGCGCGATGACCGATCAGGCCGCGTGGCCGCCAGATCATCAGCAGCACCATCGCCAAGCCGAACACCAGCATGCGGAACTGCTCGAAGCCTCGGAACAACTCAAATCCGCCGATCATCGCCAACGCCGCGAGGGCGACGCCGAGCTGCGAGCCCATGCCACCGAGCACGACGATGGCGAGGACGAGGGCGGATTCCTGAAACGTGAAAGACTCAGGGCTGATGAAACCCTGACGTGTCGCGAAGAACGCACCGGCAAAGCCGCCGAACATCGCGCCAGTCGCGAAGGCGGTGAGCTTCGTCGTGGTTGTGTTGATGCCGAGCGAGCGGCAGGCGACTTCGTCTTCGCGCAATGCTTCCCACGCGCGCCCTATCGGCAGACGCCGCAGGCGGATCGTGACCCAGTTAGTTAGCAGCGCCAGCGCCAGGATCAGATAGAACAGAAACACCACGCGGTGCGTGGTCGAGAATTCGATGCCAAGCCGGGCGGCGAGCCCGTCTTCGGTGTTGGTGAGCGGTATGCCGAAGAAGGAGGGCCGTGGAATTCCCGTGATGCCGTTCGGGCCGCCGGTGACATGCTGCCAGTTGAGCAGAATGAGCCGGATGATTTCGCCAAACGCCAGCGTGACGATGGCTAGATAATCGCCGCGCAGCCGCAGCACCGGGAAGCCGAGCAGCACGCCCCAGAACGCGGCGAGAATTCCAGCTAGCGGCAGGCAAACCCAGAACGATAAGTCGAAGGTCGTCGCCAGCAGCGCGTAGGAATAAGCGCCGACCGCATAGAACGCGACATAGCCGAGATCGAGCAGGCCGGCGAGACCGACGACGATGTTCAATCCCCATCCCAGCATGACGTAGGTCAATACGAGGATGCCGAGATCCAGAATGTAGCGCTGATCGTAGAAGATCACCGGTACCAGCACGGCAAACGTGAGTAATGCAGGAACGAGAAGCCGGCGCAGGGTTGCAATCATGCCGCTGGCGGACTCGGGAAGCAGCGTGATTTTCTTCGACGGCCCGATCCATTGCCGCAGCAGTTCGACTGCGATGCTTCCAAAAAATACCGCTGCCACGAGGGCTGCGAGATCGCCGAACCGCGTCCAGTAGATCAACTGGCCAGTTGGTCCGGCTTCGGTCCGGATGCCGATCATCAGCGAAAACAGAAACAGCGCCACAAGGGCGCTGACGGCTGATTTTTTGAGAATGAAAGCGATGCCGTGCGAGGCGGCGGCTTTGGGCGCACGGGCGGCGGTATCGTCGGGGCGCGCCACGCGGCCTCTCAAACTTTTTCGACTTCCGGACGGCCGAGCAGGCCGGTCGGAAGAAAAATGAGAACGACGATGAGAATCGAGAACGCCGCGACATCCTTGTATTCGGAGGTGAAGTAGGCGGCCCAGAAGGTCTCGATCAGGCCGATCAGAAGCCCGCCCAGCATCGCGCCGGGGAGGGAGCCGATACCGCCGAGCACTGCGGCGGTGAACGCCTTGATACCGGCGACGAAGCCCATGAAGAAGTCGACCACACCATAATAGAGCAGGTACATCATGCCGGCGACGGCTGCGAGTGCCGCGCCAATCACGAAAGTCATCGAAATGGTGCGATCAACATCCACGCCAAGGAGCGCGGCCATGGTCTGATCCTGTTCGCAGGCGCGCATGTCTCGGCCGAGCCGCGTGCGCGCCACCAGCCACGAGAAGATTGCCAGCAGGATGATGGTTGTGATCACCACGATGATCTGGATGTTCGAGAGCCGCACCACGAAACCGTCATTCTCGAACAGCGTGTGTCCGCCGGTGATCACCGGAGGCACGGGCTTGACGCGCGCGCCTTGGGCAACCTGTGCGTAGTTCGACAGCACGAACGACATGCCGATGGCCGAGAGCATCGGCGCAAGGCGAAACGATTGCCGCAACGGACGATAGGCGATCCGCTCCACCGTCCAGCCGTAGAGCGCGGTGACGGCCATCGCCACCAGCAACACCAGCAGCAGGATCACGGGGACGGTGGTGAGCCCGATCGAAACCAGAATGAGAAAGGTGATGAGGGCGATGAAGCCGCCGATCATGAAAATATCGCCGTGGGCGAAGTTGATCATGCCCACGATGCCGTAGACCATCGTGTAACCGATCGCGATCAGGCCGTAGATCGAGCCGAGCACCAGTCCGTTGATGAGTTGCTGGGCGAAATAATCCATGGGCTGCCGTGTTCGAGCGAGGCGATCGACACGTCGAAGGCCCCGGCAGCCGGATCGATGCGTCGTCTCATTTTCTAACAGCGGGAACCGGAGGCGGCAACAGTACCGGGTGCCGCACTTGGGCTTCTTCCACCCGAAGTTTGCGATGCGATGCAAAGTTCATGGAGGAACCGGGTGTTCCACTGAAACCATCGGCGGTGCAGGCGATTTGCTTATTGTTCAACAAAGGAGATGCCAACATGGGCAACCAGAACAATCCGAACCAGAGTCCCGGCCAGCAGAGCCAGAACCCGAGCCAGAAGCCGGGTCA
>CALRLJ020000009.1:0-21125 GCA_943368635.1 Sediminibacterium ginsengisoli
ATGGATTCAAAAACAGCAGCACGCGCTGGTAGGATTCACCGGGCATGCCGAGTGCCTTGAGCGCGCAGGCGAGCGGTTCGCCACCCGGTTCATTGACGATCTGGACCGCAACGCGCGAGGTCAAGATCAGCGCGTCGGCAAGTTCGGCGGCAAAGCCTGCGGAATCGGCTGCCAAAGCGGCTTGCTCGAGGGCAGCAACAGCGCGTATGGCGCGGCGAGAATCGACCGGCGTTGAAGGCTTCAGCGGTGTATTCGTCAGGCCATGCAGCATCTGGGCGCGATGGGTTTTGTCAGCGCCAAGAAACATTTCGATCAGCTTTGCCGCATCGTCAGGCTGCATCGACATGATCGGCGCGGACACCGTCGGAACGATAGGCACCTCGGGCTCCGACACGATTTCCAGATCCGCTGCGGGGTCGATCTCGACCGTATCGTCAAGCACATGCTCATCGCCGCTTGAAGGCAGCGGGAGCTGGTTCGGCGTATACTTTAGCTGCAGCTTCCACGCGATTTCACGCGGGGTGTTCGGATAGATTGCAAGCCGCGCCCGCACGGCGGCGCGGGTGGCATCGTCAACCTCATCGATCAGGCGCGAAGCCAGCTCGGCAAACTGCTGCTCTTCATCGCGGGTATGGTCGGCGGTTTGGACATAAAGATCCGTCAGCACGCGGAGCAGCGTCGGGCGGATATCGACGCCCTCGCGTCGGGACAGGGTCATCAGGCCGTCGAAGCCGTGAAACATCGGGGTTGTCGTCATGCCGGATACGCAAGGTTAAGTCTCGGCCTGACGTTATCGGGCGGCTGTTAACAAGCCATTAACCATGCTCACTCTTAATGACCGGGTGCTGCCCATCCTTGGACAAAAGCAGGGCGGCCAGGAGAGATCGATATGGGCACCATTGTTGAGTTTCCGGTTGATGCAGCGGCGCGTCGCGCCGGGCCGGATGTGAACATGGCCCCGCGCGAGGGAACGGCAACCATCCTGATTCTCCCTGCCATCCGAATCGAGCGCTACGCTGACGAAACCAGCGATGGGATCGGGCCGGGGGAGGGAACGGATCCGGGCCGGCGCCGCAAGCGCAGGGCGCGGTCCTGACGACCAGTCAGATTTTTGTCCGGCGAAACATACGCCGGGTCGGCAACGCTTTCACACCGGGCCGCGATGTGTAATCCGCTCTATCTTTTGCCATTCGTTGCCAGTCTCGCGTGCCCCAGCGACGATTTCGGCCGTACGCGCTCGACATTTTATCACGAGGACATGCACAAATGGGTCGGCGCCGAGGCCACCACGAGTCTCGGAGGCCAGCCCTCGCAATTCCAACTGACTGATCTGGAACGGTCGCTGCGCGATCTTGCCTACTACTTCATCGAACCGCCGCACTCGCATCCGGCCTGGAAAGCGGTATTCGGCGATTACCTCACGATACCGGCGCCATGGCGGCAGAAGGTCGTTTTCGATCGGACAGTTTACGGACGGCGCATGATCGATGAGCCGCACCGGTCGCAGGCTTCGGCCTACGGCGGACTGATAGAGGATGTGCGCAACGACGGCGTCATGCTCGATCAGTTCATTCCTGTTGCAATGCGCGTCAACGATCTCGACATCAAACGTAACAAGGCGCTCGGGATGGTCGGGGAACTGTCGCCGCGTGAATACGCCGATGCGCAGGCGCGGATGCGTGAGAATGTTCTAGTCGTGCAGTGGGTACAGCAGTGCCTGCAACAGCGCGTCGCATCCTACCGATGGGCGTTGGACCGGCTGGTGATACATGCGCCCGATGCTATGGCCGCGGATGCTGATCGTCTGATCGTCCAATTGTCCCAGCGGGCATCGGATGTGTGGATCAAGGCGACGCCGGTCGTCGGCCGCGCACTGCGCGTCGGCGGCTAATCCCTATTATTTCTGCGACGTTCGGACACGCGACGTTCAGACACGCGACGGAAGGTCGCGTTGTATCAGCCCGTATTCGGTTGTTTTCTTTTTTGAGCGCTGAGTTGATTTGCGGTGAGATGAGAATGGGGGATGGAATGACAGGTTCCCCAGTTAGCAGGATGTTTCTGTTCGGCAGGCACTATGGAACTCTGATCGCCCTGAGTTTCGCCGTTGCGATGCCTGCGGTTTTTATCGTCTATGCGCTTGAGCAGCATCTGGTGTTGCCTGCATTGAGCGTGCTGTTTTTCGGAACAGCCGTGTTGGCCGCAATCACGGCACTGTCGATCAGAACCAGAAAAAACACGGAGAACCTGAATCTCTGGGACATCGCCGGTGGCCTCGTCATCACTGGTTGCGCGGCGTCGGTGATGGGTGAACCGGAACAAGTCGCACAATTGTTCGAGCATCTGTTCGAGCGCCGAAATCAGGATCAATAGGGAGATACATAGTATTTAGACGACCAGGCCGGGCCCCTCTGGCAGCCATGAGGCTGCGATGTCGGACTGGAATTCAATTGGAGTGGCCCCCTTTAGATACGCGGCAACGTCCGGCCCGCGTCATACACTGACTCGCGCGAGTTGGTGGATGTCGCGTATCGTGATGTGTCCGTTCGCCTGTGACAGGAGGCCGCTCTTCCACAAAAAGGGAAGCCCGGCTTATGTTTGAATTTCTTACCCCAGAAGCGTTGACTGCACTCGTTCAGGTCATCCTGATCGACCTCGTTCTCGCCGGTGACAATGCAATTGTCATCGGCCTTGCCGCCGCGGGTCTGCCGAAAGAACAGCGCAACAAGGCAATCGTGATCGGTGTTATCGCCGCCACAGTGCTTCGTATTGTCTTCGCAGGTCTTACAACCCAGCTATTGGCCATTGTCGGCCTGCTGCTTGCGGGCGGGATCTTGCTGTTGTGGGTTTGCTGGAAAATGTGGCGTGAGTTGCGCTCGTCGTCCGGGCACGACAATGCGCTTGCCGAAGGAGATGTCGAAGGCGCCCCGACCAAGACGCTGGCTCAGGCAACGTGGCAAATCATCGTCGCCGACGTCTCCATGTCGCTCGACAACGTGCTGGCTGTTGCAGGTGCCGCGCGCGAACATCCAGGTGTTCTGGTTTTCGGACTGGCGCTATCGATTGCGCTGATGGGCGTCGCCGCGTCGTTCATTGCGAAATTGCTGCAGAAACACCGCTGGATCGCCTATGTCGGCCTTGCGGTTATTCTCTACGTTGCAGGCGAGATGATTTATCGCGGCGCGCTCGAGATCTGGCCGCATCTGAAGTAAATGAAGCAATATGCCGCCTGCAGTCGCCTGGCTGCGGGCGGCGCTATTGTAAGTGCAATCGGACTTGACCGGATTGCTGAGTGGTCATGGACTGCCGGGAGCCGCTTAAGCTGTTCGGGTCGCTGACTTACCGTTTCGCTTGCGGCGTATCGGTTTGTACGCGGCAGTTTGCTGCGGCCAGAGACGCCTGTGCTTGCGGCATCAGTCCGGGTTCTGCGGCCAGTGCCTTGAGGAGGATCAGGCCGGTCGAGGTCGGTGAGTCGATGATCAGCCGGTCGGCGGCGGTGACTTCCTCATCCTCGGGAAGTTCGGCGTGCTGAGCCGCCGTCATCAGGTCGAGTTCGATCACGCGCCGTCCGGCGGAGCGGTCGTTGATCGCGTAATAAGCGACGTCGTTGCGCGTATAGAACGACACCGATGTATAGGCCTGGCTCACCGGCACGGTGAGTTTGATCGGACCGGTGGACAGATCGTAACGGCAGGCGGCACTTGCAAAGGCAGGGTCCATGAACGGCATCGGCGCTGTGCCGGGTTCTGCTGCGGGTAACGCGGTGACGGCGTTGAGCTTTGTGATCGGCGCGAGGCGCGAATAGGCATCGAGCGTGGCGACGCGAGGCAGCACCAGGACGCTAACGAGATGCACCACCCCGCCGAGCAGGGCGCCGCCGAGGATCGCGAACAGCCAGCGGATCATGGGCAACCCACCGTTACGATGGAGGGCATCGGTGCATCCTTCTGCGTGCGCGTTCCGACGCCAACCGGCGTATCGTAAAGCCGCAGTGCCAGCATGTAGCGATCGAGACCGCCGGTCGGTAGCCAGTTTCCGGCGCGGGACCGGGAGGTTACACGAACCTCGAATCCACCGTCCGATCCGCGGACGATTTCCTGACTGGTGAAACCGTAGCGCTGCAGTGAGTTGGCGACGAGTCGTCCCTTTGGATCGTAAAACGTCAGTGTCCAGAATCGCGCAGCTGGCGTGACGCCTTTCACGACAATATCGCATCGCCCGTCGAGCAGGCGGCCGGTGTCATCCGTCGTCGCCGTGAACATCACACCGTCACCGGTACCGACCGGCAGTTCACCGCTGCGCGCCACCGACGCGCGCGAGTAGGGATCGATGTCGCTGGTGCCGGTCTTCGGACGCGCGGTCCATGCGCCGATCTTGATGGTGCCGACGTTGACGCCGCGCGTCGCCGTCATCCATGTCGCGCCGAGGCCGACGATGGTTGCGATAATCAGCGTGACGAGAGCGATAAGGATCAGCCGCACGAGAGTAGCGTTATCATGACGCGGTTAGTTCTTGCGCGGCGGCACTGGCGCCACC
Organism: Sediminibacterium ginsengisoli; assembly: GCA_943368635.1. Classification (GTDB taxonomy): domain Bacteria; phylum Pseudomonadota; class Alphaproteobacteria; order Rhizobiales; family Xanthobacteraceae; genus Afipia. The sequence continues at coordinate 4,534 of CALRLJ020000009.1, forward strand.
GGCAGATTGGAGGTGGCCGATGCGAAGCTATCCGGGAATGCCACGCTGGATGGGGATGCCGGCTTACCAGCGTCGTTCGCCGAGGTTTTCCCCGGCACGGCAACCGTCTTGGCTGCATCGTCGAATAATTTTTCGACCCGAACCAGAATGCCTGCGCCGCGCCGTGTCAGGATCGGAGGCGGTCCCGGATTGACCTCGGCGGATTTGGCATTCGCATTGGCTGCCGCGACCGAGTCAGGCAGCTTCTTGCCGGCTCCGACGCCAGGAAGATCCTTGATCTCGACGCCCTGATGCGCGACGACCATGATGTCGTGCCATGTCTGCGCCGGAAGCGAGCCGCCTGTCATACGATTGGTGGATGAATAGTCGTCGTTGCCATACCAGACGGCCATCGTGAAATTGCCAGTGTAGCCGACGAACCATGCATCTCTGTACGCGTTAGTTGTTCCGGTCTTGCCGGCAGCCGGAATGCCGTCGAGCCGTGCGCGCCGCGCCGTGCCTTCATCCACAACGTGGCTCATCATTTCCGCCATGTCGGCAGCAACCGACGCAGGGATTGCCTGTGTCGGCTTCTTGCCATCGCGATCCCATCGCCAGACGAGATCGCCTGCGCCGGTCCGGACTTCCAGCACGGAATGCGGCTTCACAGCGCGGCCCTTGTTGGGGAAGGTTGCGTAAGCAACGGCGTGCTCGACCACGCTCACTTCCCCCGAGCCGATGGGCAGCGACGGCGTGTCAATCAGCGGCGCCGTGATACCCATCTTGCGAGCGGTCTCGACGATCTTGGCGCGTCCGGCCTTTGCCGGGTTTGGATTTCCCTTACCCATCGCGATCGACAACTTGACCGGCACAACGTTGATGGAGCGCGTGATCGCTTGCGTCAGTGTGACTGAACCGGAGTAGGAGCGGCCGTAGTTCTGCGGGCACCAATTGCCGATACAGACGGGTCCGTCGACAACGATAGACTTCGGCGTGAAGCCGTTCATCAGTGCAGTCGCATAGACATAAGGTTTGAATGACGAGCCGGGCTGGCGCATCGCATCGACGGCGCGGTTGAACTGGCTGGCTCCGTAATCGCGACCGCCGACCATTGCACGCACGCCGCCGTCGAGATCGGCCAGCACGACCGCAGCCTGCGTCGCGTGATAGTCGCGCCCGAACTGCCGCAACTGGTTTTCGACCGTCGCTTCGGCCGCGTGCTGCACATTCATGTCGATCGCGGTGCGGACGACGAACACGCGCTCGGTGTACGATTTCGGGAACGTCAGAACGAGCTTGCGCATCTCGTCGAACGCATAGTCGAGATAGTAGTTCGGGGAATTCTCGTCGCGCCGGTCGACCGCGTTGGCCGGGTTACGGCGGGCGCCGAACACCTGACCTTCGGTCATGAAACCGGCGTCCACCAGATTGTCGAGCACGACGTTGGCGCGGGCACGAGCTGCGGGCAGGTTGATGTGCGGCGCGTATTTGGTCGGCGCCTTGAACAGGCCTGCGAGCATTGCGGCTTCCGCGAGATTCACGTCGCGCGCGGATTTGTTGAAATAGAAATGCGCAGCGCCATCGACGCCGAAGGTGCCGCCGCCCATATAGGCGCGGTCGAGATAGAGTTTCAAAATCTCGTTCTTGGTCAACCGCGTTTCCAGCCAGATGGCGAGGAACGCTTCCTTGACCTTGCGCTCGATGGTGCGCTCGTTGTTGAGGAAGAGGTTCTTGGCGAGCTGCTGGGTGATCGACGAGCCGCCTTGCCGCACGCCGCCCGCTTGTGCGTTGGTCACGAGCGCGCGCGCGGTGCCCGCAATGTCGATGCCGAAGTGATCGTAGAAGCGGCGATCCTCGGTCGCGAGCGTCGCCTTGATCAGGTTATCGGGAAACTCTTCGAGCGGGATCGAGTCGTTGTGCTTGATGCCGCGGCTACCGATCGGATTGCCGTAGCGGTCGAGGAAGGTGACGGCGAGATCGGATTTCTTCAGCCAGTCGTCGTCTGCGGTTTCGCGGAAGGCGGGAATGGCCAGCGCAAGCATCAATACGAGGCCGGCGAGGCCGATGGTGGCACCTTCCGAAATCGGTTCGATAAAAACCCAACGCTTCCAGCGGCCGACATAGAAGCGGTCCATGAAGGTCGAATAGCGTTCCCAGAGTTCGCGCAAACCTACGGCTGACGAGAACAGCGTGGAGTCGATGCGCGCGTCGAGGTCCAGCAGGAAATGCCGGAACCGCTTTTTCCACTCGCTGGGTACGATCTGGCGCACCGGAACCTTTGAAATAACGTGGCGACCGAGTCGCCGGATGAAAAGCGCTGGTTAGACGATGCTGATCAATTTGCGGCATCCCCAAGGCGATCGGAGAGGCGATTTCGCCAGCGGGAATCCGCAACTTCTAGCCGACCATGAACCATAAACCAATGGCCGCGTTGGTTTTTTAATGATGAGGGTGAACGCTGCCCACGCTTTTCCACGCGCAGGTTGCTAATCCGCACCAAGCCGCTTGCGCCGCTGCCGCCAAGGCCCATAAAGCTTGCAAGCAGTGTATTTCCGCCCTGTGACCCCTGTAGGTTCCAAACCATGACGACCCGGCCTCGGCCACCCTCGGCCCAGAGCGAATCTTTCTGGAAAACCAAGACGTTGGAGGAGATGTCCGACGGCGAATGGGAAAGCCTGTGCGATGGCTGCGCGCGCTGCTGCCTAGAAAAGCTGGAAGACGAGGATACGGGCAAGATCTACTTCACCCACATCTCCTGCACGCTGCTCGATGCGGGGCTGTGTGCCTGTAAAGACTATCCCAACCGGTCGGCCAAAGTCTCCGATTGCGTGCGGCTGACGCCGGAGAACGTCCGCACGTTGAACTGGCTGCCGCCGAGTTGCGGCTACAAGCTCGTCGCCGAGGGGCGCGATCTGTACTGGTGGCATCCGCTGATTTCTGGCGATCCCAACACCGTGCATGAGGCCGGCGTTTCGGTGCAGGGCAGGGTGTGGGGCAGTGAGGACGAGGTCGAAGAAGCCGATCTTGAAGATCACATCGTGCAGTGGCCCGGCGTCATTCCAAGACGCGCGCGGCTGAAGAAGCGCCCGGCTTCCAAATAGGTCGGGCGTTGAGCGGCAGCGGGATAACGCCCACGTGATGGTCCTTTCGCGCGGTACACCCATGCGCCCGCGCTGCTTATGAAGCCGCGCGAAACAGGATAAACCAAGCGTCATCCTGCGTATTTCAAGGTCAGGCCGGTTGAGGCTGGACCATTCCCCGGAACGTTTTTCTCACGCACATGACCGAGACACATCGACAGCGCGGCGACGCGTCAGACGAAGCGCAGGCGCTGGATATTTCGGACGACGTGTCCAATATCGCCACCGAAGTCATCGATCTTTCCGAGGCGCCGCCGATAGTGCCGGCGCCGCCGCTGTCGAAAAGCGAAGTGCGGACCATCCTGCTGAGCCTGATGCTCACGATGTTTCTCACAGCCCTCGACCAGACCATCGTGGCGACGGCGCTGCCGACCATCGGCCGCCAGTTCGGCGATGTCAGCAATCTGTCGTGGGTCATCACCGCGTATCTATTGTCATCGACGGCCGTCGCGCCGGTCTACGGCACGTTGAGCGACATCTACGGCCGCCGTGCGATGATCGTTGTGTCGCTGGCGCTGTTTCTGATCGGCTCGGTGCTCTGTGCCATCGCGCCGAATATCCTGACACTCATTCTTGCGCGTGCGCTTCAGGGCATCGGCGGCGGCGGCATCCTGCCGCTGGTGCAGATCGTGATCTCGGACGTTGTGACGCCGCGCGAACGCGGCCAGTACCAGGCTTATTTCTCCTCGGTGTGGGTCGCGGCCGGCATCGGCGGACCTGTGCTCGGCGGATTGTTCGCCGAACATCTGCACTGGTCGGTGATCTTCTGGATCAATCTTCCGCTCGGCGCATTGTCGCTCGCGCTGCTGCTGCCGCGCATGAAAAAGATTCCGGTGTTTCATCGCAGGCGCAAGGTCGACTGGCTCGGCGGCGTGCTGCTGATGGCGTCCGCCGTGATCGTGATGCTGGTGCTGACATGGGGCGGCAACCGCTTCGCATGGGCATCGCCTGCGATCCTCGCGATGATCGGATCGGCTGTGTTTCTGGGCGCTGCGTTCGTCTGGCATGCGCGTCGTGCGCCTGAGCCATTTCTGCCGATCCCGTTGCTGTCGGGATCGGTGGTGCCGTTCGCGATGGCCGCCGGCGGCTGCGCCATCGGCACCATGATCGGTCTCACCGTGCACATGCCGCTGTATTACGAAGTGGTCTACGGCCTGAGCGCGAGCGAAGCCGGGCTCGCATTGATTCCGTTGGTCGCAGTGTCGGTGCTTGGCGCATGGGCTGCGGGCCGCGCGATGATGTACACCAAGCACTACAAGCGCGCGGCGATCGGCGGCGTTACGCTGTCCGCATGCGCGGCGGCCACGCTTGCGTTCGCGACGCCGCTGCCGCTGTGGCAATTGCTTGCGGCACTCTCGCTGATGGCGGTGGGTCTGGGCACAGTGTTTCCCGTCAGCGTCGTGTCGATTCAAAATGCCGTGCCGCGTTTGCAGGTCGGTACTGCGACGGGCGCGATGAACTTCTTCCGCTCGCTGATGGCGTCATTCACCGTTGCGATTTTCACCGCGATTCTTTTGATGGTGCTGGGCGGCAATCTCACCATCGGCGCCGAACACAAGATCGGCGGGACGCATGCGATTGCTGCGAGCGATATGATCGTCGCATTCCGTTACGTGTTCGCTGCCGCCGCCACGCTGCTCGCGACCGCAGCGACACTGGTGATGCTGATGGAAGAACGTCCGCTCGCCGGGCCGCAACAGGCCGCTGCCGAGCTGGCCGAGTAGGACACGATCCGGCTGTTCGCGGCATAAGGCGAAACGGTGACAAACTCCGGCGCATAAGGCGGATGGCGGCCGACGGTTCCGGTTGCACCAAGCGTCGCATGATGATGCAATCTCCAAAACGGAGAACCGCCGTGCTGCAGTCCGCCTGGCTGATCGTTCACCTGCTGGTCAGCGCGATGTCGTCGATGCCGGCGACGGCCGCCGCGCAAGCCGGGGTCACCTGCACCTATCAGGCCTGCGTGGCGAAATGCACCCGGCTCAACGGGCCGGTCTGCAACAGCTATTGCGATGCACAGATCCGTCAGCGCTCGGCCGCGGGCATCTGCGTCGCGCAGGGCGATCCGATCGGTGTCACCGGCGACTCGACATGGGAAAATATTCCTTGACAGCGTGACGCTGCCGGACTATGGTTCCGGCATGCTCCAGAATTGTGCTTCCAGCCGCCATATCAGCGGCGGGATCAGCCATTGACCTCGGCGGGCCGGGTTCCTATCTTATGCAAGATTGCATAGGATAGGCACATGACTGCAAAACAGCAGATCGCCCCGGAACTTGTTCCTGCCGATCGTCACGGCCTGGCGCTGGAAGGTTTCTTCCGCATCATGGCCCGGTGGGGCGTCGGCAATGGAGATGCGCGGCGCATTCTCGGCAATCCGGCCGAGCGCACGTTTTTTCAATGGAAGACCGGAAAAGCCGCGCGCCTGCCGGACGATACGCTGCGCCGGATCGGCTATGTCGCTGGAATCTGGAAGGCGCTGCAGATCGTTTATTCCGACGCGGCACTCGCCGACGGCTGGGTGCTGCGCCCGAACCGTGCTTTCGCCGGACAGACGCCGCTGGGGCGCATGACCGCAGGCGATGTCACGGATCTCGCCGCCGTGCGCGCCTATGTCGATGCCGCGCGCGCGCCGTGGTCGTGAAAGGCGACAATGGCGTTACGCGGCTGCGCTGGCGCGAGGCGTGGCGTATTATCGCGTCGCGCTATCCGCCGATTGCGCTGTTCGAGCGCGTTTCGGAAAATCCCGCTGTCTGGGACGTACTGACCGATCTTGAACAGGCGACCAACCCGCGCCTGCGCGACGAAGCGGGCGAGATCGCGCTGGTGCCGCCGGAGCGGCGCGTAAGCGGGCCGAACGCATCGTGGGTGATGGCGCCGTTCACGCATGTGAACAGGAGCGGCTCGCGGTTTTCGGACGGAAGTTATGGCGTCTACTACGCGGCGCGCACGCTGCTGACCGCGATCAGGGAAACCGGTTATCACTTTGCGCGGTTTGCTGCGGATTCGAACGACCCGCCGCGCCGCGAGGATATGCGCGTGTTGCTCGGCAGCGTCAGCGCCACGCTGCATGATGTTGCAAAGCTGGATGAAAAGCCGAAGCAGCGGATTCTGAATCCGCAAAGCTACGCGCACAGCCGGCCGTTCGCGGCGTCGCTGCGCGACAATGGCAGCGACGGCATTGTCTATCCGAGTGTGCGGGACGACGGCGGCGCGTGCATCGCCGCGTTCTGGCCGGATGTGGTCGGCCTGCCCATGCAGGAGCGGCATCTGCAATACGAATGGGACGGCAAGCGCTTCAGCCGCTGGTTCGATTATAAAGAGGAGAGGTGGGCGAACGCTTAGGCGGACCCGTCGTCTCCATCGCTTTGCTCACTGTTTCCAGATTCAGGACATTGACGGCGCTTGTCAGCGCGTCATCGTCGAAAATCACGAACAGCCTGCTCAGGGTTTGCGCGCAATCGTGCGGACCTGGCTCGATATATTGCGCCAGAATACCCTGCGCCCGCAGAACCGCATCCAGAACACGTTCTTGAGGTGCCATGATCGGATCTCCACACTGTCAGGTGGAAACGGACACGCATGGGTTGAGGTTCCGTCCGCAGGTTCCATCCGCGCACAAAAAACCCGCCTTGGTAAGGCGGGTGATCGCAACTTCGGTTGAAAGAGATTCAAATTCGCGGCTCGGCCGCGCGCGGCCTGACGCCGCTGAATTTCGTCAGTTGCGTTGCACGCTTTTCGAGAAGTTGCGCGATGAAGTCAGAAACTTCGTCGCGCACACGGCGTTCCTGATCCGGAGTCATGCCGGTGTGCTTCTGTGCGAAGGCTTTCATCACGCGATCCACTGCCTCTTTCATGACACACCCCGTTTTCGGTCCAACGTGCTGCGGCGCAATTCGTTCCGTTGATTTTTTTCCTGAACTACATCGCCGCCCGCGCATTGCCCTTGTTCATGGAAACGGGAGGCAACGATGGGACGCGCTTGGAAACACACCGTTCTCGTAGTTGAAGACGACCAGCTGCAGCGGGAACTTGTCAGCCTGATTTTCGAAGAGAGCGACATGAATGTCATCCAGTGCATGAGCGGGGAAGCGGCTGCTGTCGTGCTCGAGCGAGCAGGGGCCGAACTGACGCTGATGTTCACCGATGTGGATCTGGACGGCGATATGTCCGGCCTGGAGCTTGCATCGATTGCCAAGCAACGCTTCCCGCATATCGATGTCATCGTGACCTCGGGAGAAAGCGTCGAGCATGTTCCCGACAATGTGCTGTTCATGCAGAAGCCCTGGCTGCCGCTGGAACTGCTGCGGCAGGCCGAGATGTCGCGCCAGCGGCACGCGGTGCATTGAGGCTGGTTTTGCTATAGGAAAATAGTGGGAGCGATGGCCTTTGCTTCACGCAATGCTGGCGGATTGCGGCGGCTGTTGCAGAGGTGCAGCACTTGGCAGGCACCTTGCGGTCACCGGCTTTGAGCGCTCCGATCATTGACGATTGACAGAACGCGCCGGACACGACGCGCCGGCGCGGACGTTATCGGCAGACGCATTTCAGGATTCCATAGGTTCGCGGCCCAGCAAGCGGGGGGTGGAACGGCTTGTGAGTGGGGAGAGATATTTGCGACGTTGCTTTACAGCGCATCGGCTTTCAGAGTTGGGGTAAGTCTTCTGAATCCGGACGACAAGAGGTTACGAAGAACCGGCTCTAGAGAGGTGACGATCAGCGCCAGCGTGAGAACAGTGGCGAGCGCCAGAAAGAGCGCGGGCCACCTTCCAATCTCGGGGGTGAGTCTCAAGATCGAACAGCCGATTACATCGTGCAGCAGATACAGCGGATAGGTCATGAGACCGATGCGCCGCGTAAAGGCGGTGCCGCGAAATGGAACGAAGACTGCAAAACACAAACCGACGACACAGACCGACCATGCGATAAGCCAACTGTAAAATAGAATCAGCGAACGTCCACCACGAATGGATTGAAGTTCAAGATAGGCTGTAAAAATCGCGACGATAGCGGCAGCGATGTACCGCGCCTTCAGCCCGTTCTCGCGCACCAGCCCGATCACAATTCCGAGTGCAAAATACTGGCCGTCCTGCAGAAGCCAGACCGCATTGACCCGACTAAACCCAAACCATGTTATCCCGACAAAATAGCAGAGGCTCGCCAACGCAAGTCCGATGGCGAGAATTTCGAACAGGCGCGGCACTCGAAGGGCCAGCATCAGCAGCACGAGAGAATAGAATGCGATCTCGACCGCAAGCGACCAATAGACCGCATCGACCCAGGGTCCAATGGGGTAAAGTACCAGCGAGCGCAACAGGAGTTCGCCGACAGGCAACGCCGTTTGAATGCCAACGTAGATGATAGTTGCCGCCGTGAGCGGAGCGGCCAGCCACACCGCCGGATACAACCGCCAGAACCGGCTTCTAAGAAACTGGAACGGCGTTTTTCCGCCGGCGCTATAGGCTATGACAAACCCCGACACGACGAAAAAAACCTGAACACCGACGCCACCGAACCAAGTAAAGTGCATCAATTCAGGATATTGCGCCGCACCACCGGAAGCCGCAAAACTTGTCTTGCGGGCACCCCATGACCAAAAGCAGATATGGAAATTCATCACCATAACGGCGGTGATGAAACGAACGATGTCCACTCCGCCGATGTGCGCCGTTCGATCCATGACACGATTGATACTTTGTGGCCGGTCGAAGGTCTACGCAGGATTTTTGCTGGCTCCGGACAAGCTGGCGATCTGCGCATCTTACGCCGCAATGAATGGGATGTAGGAAAATAGTCCTTGACAGCGTAACGCTGCCGCAGTAGTGTTCCGGCATGCTCCAGAGGTGTGTTTGAAAGAACATAAGCACACAGCCGCTGCCGTACAGCGTTCGGGTTCTGAACACTGTACGGAACTACAACTTTCATCGGACGTTTTCTGTTCAGGGATTTGCGCGGGCTGGTTCGCGCATTCAAGTGAATGAGGACGCAATGGCAAAAGTTGAGCATGTCGAAGGACACCGCCGGATTGTCGAGACGCCGACCGAAGCGCGTGGCGCAGAGCCGGGGCCGTCTGTTCTGGCGCTGCTGACCATCAGCACCATCGCCGCAGGCTTTGTGCTGGCGATCGTGTGGTTCGTATTTTTCAGGACGTAACGTCCGCGCGTTAAAACCTGTTGCGAGATTTGAGCCGTCACTCCGCCCGGCGCGTTATGCGCCTCGTAGAGAGGCGGCTTTCTTCTGACCGAAAGTCAACGCGGCCATGCCGATCATTCGTTCGTCGAAGCGGATTCTCAAACCGGCGAAGGCGAAAGGTGTGAAGCAGGCGAAAGTTTTGGTGAAGAAGACTCCGCCGCAGAAGGCCGCAGCGAAAGCAGAATTAAAGAAATCCCCGCCGCGCCAGCGCGCGCCAGTGACCCTCGAACATCCGGACAACATCGCTGTCGATGCGCACGATTATGCTGCGGTCGAGGCGCTTGCGCGCGCGAAGGCGAAGACAGAGCGCAAGACGAGAAAGATGACTGCGGTCGATATGGCCGCCGAGCCGCTGCAAGGCGAGGCCGGGGCGGCATCAATGGTTGCCCGCGTCTCCGATGCCATCGAGCGCGAATTGTCCAAGATCGAGCGCATCGTCGGAAATCCGATGCGGATGCTACCCGCGCAGCGCATCGAGACCGAAAGCCGCGCGCGCGTGCTGGCGTCGCTGGCACGCACGTTGAAAGAAGTGATGCGGCTGCGCGAGCAGGAGCGCGGCGGTGATAAAGCGAAGGCTGCCGATGACGACGCCATCCCTCGGGATCTCGACGAATTCCGCCGCGAGCTTTCGCGCCGCCTGGAAGGGCTGGTCGCAGGTGCAGCGCCGGTTTCTGCTGGAGAGCATGACCCGGACTGAAATGGAGCTGGTGCTCTCGCGCTGGGATATTTTCGCGCACGATCATCAAGTGCCGCCGCATCTGGCACCGAACGGGCAGGCATGGCTGACATGGCTGCTGATCGGCGGGCGAGGTGCCGGCAAGACGCGCGCCGGTGCGGAATGGGTGAGGGCGCAGGCTCTCGGTCTGTCGCCGATGGCCGATGCGCCGGTCACCAACATCGCGCTGGTCGGCGAAACAGAACACGATGTGCGCGAAGTGATGATCGAGGGAGTTTCGGGGCTGCTTGCGGTGCATCGCCGCGATGAGCGCCCTGAATGGATTTCGTCGCGGCGGCGGCTGCAATGGCGCAATGGCGCGGTGGCTTATGCGTTCTCGGCGGAAGATCCCGAGAGTTTGCGCGGGCCGCAATTCGGTTGCGCATGGTCCGACGAACTGGCGAAGTGGCGCTACGCGCAGGCGACGTTCGACATGCTGCAATTCGGTTTGCGCTTGGGGAGTCAACCGCGACAACTGATCACGACTACACCGCGACCGACGGCGCTGATCAAGCGGCTGATGCTGGAGCCGACCAGCGTGGTCACGCGCGCGTCGACGGAGGCCAATGCTTATCATCTCGCGCCGACATTCCTGAAGAGTGTGCTGGCACGCTACAAGGACACGCGGCTCGGGCGTCAGGAACTTGACGGCGAGATCATCGAAGACCGCCCCGATGCGCTGTGGTCGCGTGCACTGATCGAGAGTTGCCGCGTCGCCGATGCGCCGCAGCTTGCGCGCATCGTGGTCGCGGTCGATCCGCCGGCCTCGTCCAGCAAGCGCGCCGACGCCTGCGGCATTGTCGCGGCGGGTATCACGGGCGAGGGCGCGATCTATGTGCTCGCCGACGAAACGGTGTCGCAGGCGACGCCAGCGGTGTGGGCGGCGAAAGCGATTGCGCTGTGGCGCAGGCTGGAGGCCGATGCGCTGGTCGCCGAAGTCAACCAGGGCGGCGAGATGGTGCGCTCGGTCATCAACGAGGTGGATTCAAGCGTGCCGGTGATTTCGGTGCGCGCCCATCGCGGGAAGTATTTGCGCGCCGAGCCGGTGGCGACGCTTTACGAACAGGGTCGCGTCAAACATGCGGGCGCGTTTCCGGCGCTTGAAGACGAGATGTGCGATTTCGGACCCAGCGGACTGTCGTCGGGCCGCTCGCCCGATCGGCTCGACGCGCTGGTGTGGGCGATTGCCTCGCTGACATTCACGGCGCGGGCGGCGCCAAGGGTGCGCAGCTTCTAGATTGGGATTTCTCATGTTCGATAGTCTGAAGAAAGTATTCCGCGCCCCCGAAGCCAAGGCCTCGCGCACGGCGCAGGTGCTCGCCTTCGAGAGCGGCGGGCGGGCGCGGTGGACGCCACGCGATTATGCAGCACTGGCGCGCGAGGGCTATCTCACCAACGCCATCGTGCATCGCGCGGTGCGGCTGATTGCCGAAAATGCAGCGTCGTGCGGATTTCTGCTTTATGAAGGCGCCGCGGAGCGCGAGGCGCATCCGCTGTTGCAGCTTTTATCCAAACCGAATGCGCGGCAGGACGGCGCCAGCTTTTTCGAGGCGCTGTATGCGCACATGCTGCTGGCGGGCAACGCCTATATCGAAGGGGTCGCGCTCGGCGATCAGGTGCGCGAGCTTTACGCGCTGCGGCCGGACCGCATGAAGGTGGTGCCCGGTCATGACGGCTGGGCGGAAGCCTATGAGTACAGCGTGGCGGGGCGCAGCGTGCGGTTCGATCAGCTTGCAACGCCTGTGCCTCCGATCCTGCATCTGACATTCTTTCATCCGCTCGACGATCACTACGGCCTCGCGCCGATTGAAGCCGCTGCGGTTGCGGTCGATACGCACAATGCCTCATCGGCCTGGAACAAGGCGTTGCTCGACAACGCGGCGCGGCCCTCCGGTGCGCTGGTGTATTCCGGGCCGGAAGGGGCGGTGCTGTCCGACCAGCAATTCGACCGGCTCAAGCGCGAACTCACCGACACCTATCAGGGCGCTGTGAACGCCGGACGTCCGCTGCTGCTGGAAGGCGGCCTCGACTGGAAGGCAATGTCGCTGACTCCGAAGGACATGGATTTTCTCGACGCCAAGAATTCCGCCGCGCGCGAAATCGCACTGGCGTTCGGTGTGCCGCCGATGCTGCTCGGTATCCCCGGCGACAACACGTATGCGAATTTTCAGGAAGCCAACCGGGTGTTCTGGCGGCAGACCGTTTTGCCGTTGGCGTCGCGCATCGGCGCATCGTTGGCGCACTGGCTGTCTCCGCAGTTCGGCGGCGAGCTTCGCATCGTGGTGGACAGCGACCGGATCGATTCGCTGGCGAGCGACCGTGCTGCTCTATGGGATCGCGTCGCCAACGCACCGTTCCTGACGCTGAACGAAAAGCGCGAGGCGACGGGCTATGCGCCGGTGGCCGACGGCGACCGGCTGGGGTGATGTTCAATGTCCGACTTGATCCGCATTTTCACCGAGCGCGGCGATCTCGCGCATCTGGCGCTGCTGCTGTGGGCGCTGGCGGCGAGTGCAGCATTCCTGCTGACGCTGCGCGAGCTTGCTGCCGCGTCGCGCCGTTTCGATGAGTTCGTCCGTCAGCTCTCGCGGTTCAACCGCAAGGCAAAAGGTCATCGCAGTCTTACGCATTTTATCAACGAGGATTGATTTATGGATACTTTGCACACGGTGTTGCGCGCGATACAGCCGGAGCGGAAATCCGCGCCCGATCATCTGACGGTGTTTCGCGAGTTTCTCGCGCATCTCGACAAGATCCAGCATAAGGCGCCGGCGAAGCCGGTATCGGCGAAGCCGCCGCGCGCAAAGTCTGTGCGGCGAAGGGCTACGCGCCGCGCGAAGGTGACGTAGCTCTCTTTCCACAATCTCACATCGTCAAGCCAACCCGACCACGCGCCGTTCGCGAGGATGCCCATGCACGCGCCTATTCCATCGACGTCCCGTATTGCGCTCGCCAGTGACGGCACGGTCGAAGGTTACGCCAGCCTGTTCGGCGAAGTGGACCAGGCGCGCGATATGGTGATGCCCGGCGCGTTCACGCAGACGCTGAAGCTGCGCGGCCTGCGCAAGATCCCGATGCTGTTCCAGCACGATCCTGCCGAGCCGGTCGGCATCTGGCTCGATCTGCACGAAGACTTTCGCGGATTGCGGGCGAGGGGGCGGCTGATCCCCGATGTCGCGCGCGGACGCGAGTTGCTGGCGCTGGTGCAACAGGGCGCCATCGATGGGTTGTCGATTGGCTACCGCACCGTGCGCGGCCAGATCGATCCGAAGACACGTATCCGCAAACTGTATCAGGTCGATCTCTGGGAGATTTCGATCGTCACGTTCCCGCTGTTGGCGGGCGCGCGGGTGAGGGCGGTGAAGCAGGCATTCCCCAAGCCAAAGCTGTCACCACAACGGACGCGCGCAGAACAGGAGTGGCGGGGGTGAACGACAGTTGGCGCACGCTTGCCGCGCGTACGCGCTGATGCGGCGGTCGGCGCGTCGCATTACAGTATGTTGCTAGGCATACGACCAGTTTGCGGTGGTGCTTGGTCGGGATACACGCCGATCTCTCGCGAAAATACTTCCATTATGCGATGATAGGCGGATCTAACGTCTTTCGGATCAGAGGCGGACGTGCTGAAGCATGATGACCATTTTTCACTCCAATCACTACGAGCCTGTTTTCGTCGATCGAAACGGGTGCGAAGGGATGCGTCGCGCCCCCAACCACCGAAGGTCTCGAAGCACAAATTCTGAAAGTCCATACAAGCTGAGAAGAACTCCGGACTAAAAAGCGGAGCAGCGTGATAGATCTTTTTATCGATGGTTCGCTTTAGTGCAATTACATCTGGAGGGTCGAGATCTCGCCATCCTCCGACGAACGTGAAATAGCATAGGATGTCATTGAGGAGCGGACCAAGCTCGTCATAGATCGCAAGTCGCTTCTCCGTCAGTTTTTGGTTTTTCCATTGCACATGCTCGAAGCGTTTTGTGACGCGATGAATGTAGATGCCGAGAGCAGCTATGATTGCTGGCGTTAAAAGACTGCCGACGAGCTTTGCAACTTCAAGCCAGGTCCAATCACCTGCACTCATGCGGTTACCCCAAAGTATAGACTAAAAATCTAAATCGATAAGTGCCTATCATTGTCACGTTGTCAACGCCGCCCTCTCGGGTGGCGTTTTCGTATGCGCATTTCATTTGTCATCCATCCCACCTAAGGAGAACCATATGGACTACGACATCACCGACACCGCGCCGGAGCATAAGTCCGGCATCTCGTCCGCCGCGCGCGGCGAGCACGACGCCGTTATGCAAATGTTCGAGGAGTTCAAGGCCTCGAACGACGAACGGCTTGCCTCGATGGGCCGCCGCGCCGATGTGCTGCTCGACGAGAAGGTCGACCGCATCAACGGCGCGCTCGACGCGCAGGTGAAGCGCATCGACGATCTGGCGCTGAAGGGCGCGCGGCCCATGCTTGAAAGCGGCCGGTTCGACGGCGGCCGCGCGCGCATCACCGATGCGTCGGCGCGCGAACACAAGAGCGCGTTCGATGCCTATGTGCGCCAGGGCGAGAGCGCTGGCTTGCGCCTGATGGAAACCAAGGCGCTGTCAGCCGGCTCCAATGCTGACGGCGGCTATCTGGTGCCGGCCCAGCTCGAGCAGGAAATCGGCTCGCGGCTCGCCGCGATCTCGCCGATCCGCGCCATCTCGAGCGTGCGCGAGATTTCCGGCAACGTCTACAAGAAGCCGTTCATGACCGCAGGCCCCGCCACCGGCTGGGTCGGCGAGACCGACGCTCGCACGCAGACCACATCGCCGACGCTTGATGCGCTCAGCTTCCCGGCGATGGAGCTTTACGCCATGCCGGCGGCGACCGCGACGCTGCTGGACGACTCGGCGGTGAACATCGACGAGTGGATCGCATCCGAAGTCGAGCTGACCTTCGCGGTGCAGGAGGGTGCTGCCTTCGTCAACGGCGACGGCACCAACAAGCCGAAGGGTTTCCTCAATTACACGGCGGTCGCCAACGGCTCGTGGACCTGGGGCAATCTCGGCTATGTCGCGAGCGGCAGCGCGGGCGCGTTTCCCGGCTCCAATCCGTCCGACGTGCTGGTCGATACGATCTACGCGCTGAAAGCGGGCTATCGCCAGAACGGCACCTTCGTGATGAACCGGAAGACGCAGGCCGCGATCCGCAAGTTCAAGGACACCGGCGGCGCTTATCTGTGGCAACCGCCGGCGCAGGCGGGCGGACGCGCATCGATGATGACGTTCCCGCTGATCGAGGCCGAGGACATGCCGGACATCGGCGCGAATTCGCTGTCGATCGCGTTCGGCGATTTCCGCCGCGGCTACCTGATCGTGGATCGTCTCGGGGTGCGTGTGCTGCGCGATCCTTATTCCGCGAAACCTTACGTGCTGTTCTACACCACCAAGCGCGTCGGCGGCGGCGTTCAGGATTTCGACGCCATCAAGCTGGTGAAGTTCGCGGCGAGTTGAGGGCTACGAAAGCTGAACCAAACAGATGGTGCGAATGGCCGGTCTCCCGGCCATTTTTCTTTCACAACAAGCTTATCGAGATCACTTCGCATGTCAGCACGCGAGGATCTATACGCACGCGCTCAGCAACAGCGATGGATGCGGCCGGACGCGCATCGCTGGGTGCGGCTCGATGCACTCCGGTATCTCGCACCAGGAAGTGATCCGGCGGTGGCATTTCCCGCACTCGACTGCAAATACAGTCCGAGCCAGCCACGCACGGCGGCGGGCAATGGACGCGAAAGCGGACGATGGACGGATGCAAGCGGCAGTGGCGGGAATGGCAGCGCCGTATCGCCGATGGGGAATATCGATCCCAGCAATCTGAGCGAGATCGGCAATCTCGGCTTGTTTGAGATCACGCCAAGTGAGCAGGACAACAGTGACTATATGCAGCTTGCGGGCGATGTACCTGATGGTGACAGCCCAGGTATCGGGCACAATCAGGGGCCGCCGCTTGAGCCACCGGAGATACCGCAGAAGATGCCCGAAACGACTGACGAGAGGATGGGGTTTATTCGAAAAGCTGCTGAGTGGGTTCGGATCGCGGGACGATACACGCCTCTAGTAGGGACGTACTTTGAAGCACTCGACCAGATTGAAGAGATCAAGCGGCTTACAGATATAATTAAATCAGCTAACGATCAGTCCGCAACTCTTGAGGAACTTCAAGCGCGAGTTAATCCGATAAGCGAGTCCGGCTATCACGATCATCATATCGATGAGAGGGGAACGATGAAGCTTCTCGGCTATAGCACAGCAGAAATTAACGGATCGAACAACGTAGTCCGTATCCCGGTGCTTCGGCATATAGACATTACGGCATGGTATGCGACGCCTAATAGTGATTACAATGGTTTGTCTCCGCGGGACTATTTGAGGTCGCAACCACAAGATGTCAGACGTCAAGTCGGATTGGATGTATTGGCTCGATCGGGAGTCTTGAAGCCGTGAAGAAACTGCAGATGATGAGTGTCGATGAGCTCGTACATGCTTTTGTCGAGATTGCAATCGAGCAGGACAAGGCACTGAAAGTCA
>CALRLJ020000010.1:0-20933 GCA_943368635.1 Sediminibacterium ginsengisoli
GGATATTTCCGAGCGGCGGGCAGCATCGACAATATGCGCAGTGCCGAAGCGATGGTGGCGGGCAAGCGTTGCCCGATCGCCGGACGCATCTCGATGGACCTGATGGCGATCGACATCACCGCCCTGCCGCCGGGTGCCACGCGCCGCGGCGCATTCGTGAGCCTCCTCAACAAGGAGATCACGGTGGACGAACTCGCGCACCACTGCGACACCATCGGCTACGAAGTGCTGACCAGCCTCGGCAAGCGCTACACCCGCGTCTACAAAGGCGGCGAGTAAAAAATAACAAGGATCGCGATGCCCGACGTCACGGAATTCAAACCGGGAAACTACAAATTCATCGTCTCGCCCGGCGGGCCGTTCTCAAGCGGCGTCGCGGCGATGCCAGGCTTCGCGCTGCGCCGGGTGCGCTTCATGCGTCCGATTCCGATGGCCGACGGGTTTGCCTTCATCAAGGCGCATCTGGAACGCGAGGGCCGCCCGGTCACAGCGCTGGCCGCCTGCGAACTGCGCTCGCCCGCCGCCATGACGGTCGAACAGTTTCAGGCTTTCAACGCCGAGTATCTGAAGACGCTGCATCAATGGGGATGCAAGTCCGGCGAGATCAATCCGCTGGCGCGCAGCAACCTCGCGCCGATCACGGAAGTGCCTTCCGAGGCGATGTTCTTCGCCTTCACCTATACGGTCGCCGAAGCGGGAGCCTCCGGCGATTTCCTGATCTCGGGCAAGCCGGAAATCCGCGACGGCGTCACAACGGATCGCATCGTCGGCGGCCGCGACGTTTCATTGAAGGGACTTGAGACCAAAGCGCGCTTCGTCATGAGCGCGATGCGCGAACGCATCGCTGCACTTGGATGCGACTGGACCGCGGTCACCGCCGCGCAGATCTATACTGTCCACGACATCCGCCCGCTGCTCGACACCGTGTTCGCCGAGGACATGGTGAGCCAGCTTGGCCTTGCCTGGTATCCGGCTTGGCCGCCGGTGATCGGCATGGAATTCGAGGTCGACGTGCGTTGCGTTCGTACCGAACTGGTGATCGACGCACGTTAAGTCGCGCAAACCTGCGGCGCCGTGAATTCAGCTTGACTTTTGCAGCAAAATAGCGAACAAAAGAAGAACATTTCGATAGCCAGGATTCACTTGATGGCCCGCGCCGCAGTCCTTTCGTTTGTCTGCCAGAATTGCGGCGCGGCCTATAACAAGTGGCAAGGCAAGTGTGAGTCCTGCAGCGAGTGGAACACGCTGTCCGAGGAGGACACGACCGGGGCGACATCGATGCCCGCGAACCTTCGCCCCAAGCGCAAGGGCCGCCTGTTCGCACTGGAAACCCTCACCGGTTCGAGCCCCGAGGCGCCTCGCCTCTCGTCGGGAATGACCGAACTCGACCGCGTCACGGGCGGCGGGTTCGTGCGCGGCTCGGTGCTTCTGGTCGGCGGCGATCCGGGCATCGGCAAATCGACGCTGCTGACCCAGGCCACCAGCCTGATGGCCCGCGCCGGACACCGCGTGGTCTACATTTCGGGCGAAGAAGCCGTCGCGCAGGTGCGGCTGCGCGCCGCGCGTCTTGGCCTCGCCGACGCCGCCGTGCAACTGGCGGCGCAAACGTCCGTCGAAGACATCATCGCCACCCTATCGGAAGGAACTCCGCCGCGTCTGGTGGTGATCGATTCCATCCAGACCATGTGGACCGACACGGTGGAATCAGCGCCCGGCACGGTGACGCAGGTCCGCGCCTCGGCGCAGGCGCTCATTCGTTTCGCCAAGAAATCCGGCGCGGCGCTCATTCTTGTCGGCCACGTCACCAAGGACGGCCAGATCGCCGGCCCGCGCGTGGTCGAACACATGGTCGATGCCGTGATGAGCTTCGAGGGCGAAGGCTCGCAGCAGTTCCGTATCCTGCGCGCGGTGAAAAACCGCTTCGGCCCCACCGATGAAATCGGTGTGTTCGAGATGACAGGCCTTGGCTTGCGCGAAGTCTCAAATCCGTCGGAACTGTTCCTGTCCGAGCGCGATCTCGGCAGTCCCGGCACCGCCGTGTTCGCCGGTCTTGAGGGCACGCGCCCGGTGCTGGTCGAGTTGCAGGCGCTGGTGGTACCGACCACGCTCGGCACCCCGCGTCGCGCCGTGGTGGGCTGGGAATCGAGTCGCCTGTCGATGGTGCTGGCGGTGCTAGAGGCGCATTGCGGCGTCAAGCTCTCAGGCTACGACGTCTATTTCAACGTCGCCGGCGGCCTGCGCATCAACGAGCCTGCCGCCGATATGGCGGCAGCCGCCGCGCTGGTGTCGTCGCTCGCCAATGCACCGTTGCCGGTCGACGCGGTCTATTTCGGTGAAATCTCGCTCTCGGGCGCGGTGCGTCCGGTGGCGCAGACCTCCGCGCGGCTGAAGGAGGCCGCCAAGCTCGGCTTCAGCCGCGCCGTGCTGCCGGAAAACGCCCGCGGCGATGCCGGCGGCGACGCCGGATTATCGCTCAATACAGTCGGATCGCTCGCCTCGCTGGTAGCCGACATTTCCGCGCGGGGCCGCAAAGCCACAGGTGCTGCGAAAATAGCAACTTCAGGCTGATTCAAGCCTGATCGGGACGAAACGTGACGTGACGCTCGCATGACCGGGCGCTATATAACCGGCGATCCTGCAGGAGTTGCCGATCGCACCCGCTACGGACCGTTAACTGCAACAGGCGATCCTTGCGAGCGATGCAGTTTTTGCCGGTGATGTCCGGCCATTTGCGGGTTCCCGGCCCTTGCGGGACGTGCGATATGGCCGTCAGCTAACCGGGCATAGAGCAACCCGATTCGCGTTTTGAACCTGAAAGCGGACCAGACCAGCCGATGCCGATAACGCTTCTCGACATTATCGTTCTTGCCGTGATGCTGTTGTCGGGCCTTCTGGCGATGATCCGCGGCTTCATGCGCGAAATCCTGTCGATCGCCGCATGGGGTGCTGCCGCCCTGACCACGCTCTACGCGTACCAGAAGCTGCTGCCGGTCGCGAAAACCTACTTCAACAACGAGACTGTCGCTGCGGTGGCCGTGGTGGCCGGCGTGTTCATCCTGACGCTGATCGTGGTGTCGATCATCACGGTGCGCATCTCGGACATGATCCTGGATTCCCGGATCGGTGCGCTCGACCGCACCCTCGGCTTCCTGTTCGGGCTCGCGCGCGGACTGCTGATCATGGTGGTGGCGTTTTTGTTCTTCGCCTGGCTGGTGCCGGACAAACAACAGCCCGATTGGGTCCGTAATGCCAAGTCGCGGGTGATGTTGCAGGGAACCGGCGATTGGCTCATGGGCCTCTTGCCGGATGATCCCGAGAACACCATCTTGAAGAGGTTCAAGAAAAAGGGCGACGAGGAGCAGACCGATGCTGCTCCCGAACCGCGCACAACGGCAACGGTGGGGAACGACGGCGGGTATGGAAAGACAGCTCGCGACGGCATGAAACAGCTGATCGAAGGCAAAGCCGCAGGACGCTAGATTCTGTTCTAGATCCTGCCTCACACAAGGGTGCGGTGGACCATATGAAAACCCCTTCCGGCGATCACTCCACTCCACCCTCCAAATCCGACTACGACCTGAATGACGATCTGGACAAGGATCTGAACGGCGACACGCTCCGCGAGGAGTGCGGCGTGTTCGGCATCTTCGGTCATCCCGAAGCCGCAGCGATTACAGCCCTGGGCCTTCATGCCCTCCAGCATCGCGGCCAGGAAGCTGCCGGCATCGTCTCCTTCGACGGCCATCGCTTCCATTCCGAACGCCGCCTCGGTCTTGTCGGCGACACCTTCTCCCGCGCCGAAGTCATCGCGCGCCTGCCCGGCAACACCGCCGTTGGCCATGTCCGTTATTCCACCACCGGCGGCACTATCCTTCGCAACGTGCAGCCGCTGTTCGCCGAACTGAATGCGGGCGGCTTCGCCGTCGCCCACAACGGCAATCTCACCAACGGTCTTACCTTGCGGCGCGAACTGGTCAGCCACGGCGCGATGATGCAATCGACCACCGACACCGAGGTGATCCTGCATCTGGTCGCCCAATCCAAGCGTGGCCGCTTCATCGAACGCTACATCGAAGCATTGCGCACCATCGAAGGTGCCTACGCGCTGGTGTCGCTGACCAACAAAAAGCTGATTGGCGCACGCGACCCGCTCGGCATTCGTCCGCTGGTTCTTGGCGAACTCGACGGCTGCCCGATTCTGGCGTCCGAGACCTGCGCACTCGACATCATCGGCGCGCGCTACCTGCGCGACATTGAGCCTGGCGAAGTCATCGTTTTCGATGAACACGGCAAGGAAAGCCACAAGCCGTTCCCGCCGCAGCCGCCCCGCCCCTGCATCTTCGAATACATCTACTTCGCAAGGCCGGACTCCATCGTCGGCGGCCGTTCGGTTTATGAAGTCCGCAAGAACTTCGGCGCGCAGCTCGCGCTTGAAAGCCACGTCGATGTCGACGTTGTGGTGCCAGTACCGGATTCCGGCGTGCCCGCCGCTATCGGCTACAGCCGGCATTCAGGCGTGCCGTTCGAGCTTGGCATCATCCGCAACCATTATGTCGGCCGCACCTTCATTCAGCCGTCGCAGAGCGTGCGCGAACTCGGCGTGCGCATGAAACACGCACCCAATCGCGCTGCCATCGAAGGCAAGCGCATCATCCTGATCGATGATTCACTGGTGCGCGGCACCACCTCGAAGAAGATCGTGCGCATGATGCGCGACGCCGGAGCCAAGGAAGTCCACTTCCGCCTCGCCTCGCCGCCGATCGTCAACCCCGACTACTACGGCATCGACCTGCCGGATCGCGGCGGACTTCTTGCCGCGACGCATACGCTGGATGAAATGCGCGACATCATCGGCGCGGACTCGCTTGCGTTCCTGTCGATCGACGGCATGTATCGCGCCATGGGTTATCCCGGCCGCGATCCTGCCAATCCGAAATTCTCGGACCACTGCTTTACGGGTGCCTATCCGACCCACCTCACCGACCAGACCCAGGTCGAGCACCCCCAGCATCAGCTCTCGCTGCTGGCCGAAGCGAGCTAAGGTCCAAGAGGTCCAGGACGCTCGCAGATACACCGGTTCAACCGGTACGTTGTTGCGCAAGCCACACCGTGAGACCTCCGCAGTCCTGATCCTCCACCACATGCTGCACGACCGAAAAGCCGTGCGCCGCAAGTAGTGTTTGATATTCCGTCGCATCGAGGCTGGCGTGATAAAGCGCCTCGCCCTGATATGCGCCGATCGCCTCACCCGCTGCCGGCCCACTGGTGAACATCAGCGCCGCATCCGGCTCTGCATGGTCCCCAAAGATCCTGAACATCGCGCGTTGATCGTCAGGCGTCAGATGAAAGAAGCTGTTCCACGCGACGATGCCGCCGAAGCGGTGCGAGAGAGCCACTTCGCACATGTCGCCTGCGATCCACGTCTCCTCTGGAAAGCGCGAACGACAGAGGCCGATCAGAGTCGGCGATGAATCGACGCCGGTGACGCGATGCCCTGCTTCGATCAGGTAGCGCGCAACCGGCTCGCCCGATCCGCATCCGAGATCCAGCACGTTTGCGCCTTCCGGCATCACATGCCTGAACCGCTCAAACCACGCACGCTCGACCAGCCGCGTGCCGCGATCCCGGTCGAACGCCGTGGCGTGACGTTCGTACAGCGCGCTGATCTTTTTAGACGAAGGATGCCAGCTGGATGCCTGAAGCGGTCGCACCATGAAACAGGCATCGCCACCGTAGCTGCGCAGCTTGGACCCGAGCAGCTGGTTTTGCACCGTCTCAAACCCGTTGCCTTGCCAAAAGCCCGTTGAACCGTTGACCGCGACCAGTGACATGCCGGAAAAGCCGCAAGCCGACGCATGGTCCGCGAGCAAAGCGACGATCGCGGCTCCTGCTCCGGTGCCACGCGCCTCCGGCGCCAGTGCAAGATCGTGGATATAAAAAGTCGAGGGTGCGGCAGGCAGTTCGCCGAGCAGCGAGTTCAGTGCCGGTGGCTGAAGGTTCCGCCACGGATGGCTGACCACATAGGCCTCGATGTCCTCACCCTGCCCGAACACCCGGCATCCGGCGGGATAAAGCCGCAACCGCTCGGCAAAGACCGCCGCGTCTTCCGGATAGTCCGGATGGATGCGGACCGCGAGCGCATTGACAGCGGGAAGATCGGCTGCGGTCATAGCCCGCCAGCGGCGTCCGGCGGGTGGAGAATTCGGGGTCATACTGCCAATCTAGCATGGATCGAGGGACTGTTTCGAGACGCGGAGCAAGGCCGCCGCAATCGCCCTTTCGTGTCACAGCCGGGCTTGTCCCGGCCATCCACGTCTGTAAAACCCCCGCAGAAGAACGTCGATGCGCGGCACAAGGCCGGGCAAGACGATATTTGGGCAATTGCGAACCATGACCAAACTTCTCGTCTCCCGTATCGCTCTCGTTACCGGCGCATCGCGCGGGATCGGCTATGCCACGGCGCGGGCGCTCGCACGGGCCGGTGCGCACATCGTTGCCGTCGCTCGAACGCAGGGCGGGCTCGAAGAGCTTGACGATGCGATCCGCGCCGATGGCGGCAGCACTACACTGGTGCCGCTGGACATGACCGACCTCGACGGCATCGCCCGTCTCGGCGCAGCACTGAACGAACGCCACGGAAAGCTCGATATTCTGGTCGGCAACGCCGGCGTCGCGGGAACGTCGTCGCCGCTCGGCCATACCGATCCGAAATTCTGGGACAACATGTTCGCGATCAACACCACCGCGAATTTCCAGTTGATCCGCTGCATGGAGCCGCTGCTGCAAAAATCGGACGCCGGACGCGCGGTGTTCATCACCTCCGGCATTGCCTACAAGGCGACGGCCTATATGGGCCCCTACGCAGCGTCGAAGGCCGCACTCGATGCGCTCGTGAGGGTGTGGGCGAATGAAACCGTCAGCACGCCGATCCGCGTCAACCTGTTCAGCCCCGGCCCGATCCGCACCCGTATGCGCGCCACCGTCATGCCCGGCGAAGACCCGATGATCCTCGATACGCCCGAGCAAGCCGCTGAATTCATCGTGCCGATGTGCATCCCAACGTGGACCGAGACCGGAAAATTCTTCGACTATCCGACCAGGACGCTGATGAGCTTCCGCACGCCGGTGGCGTGAGAGCCCTTCCGTCCCGACATCAACAGCTTGTTGCGAGACTGCGCTTTGTCGCAGCGCTGGTTTGTTGACACCGTTCCTAGCCCTGTTCAACCTGAGCAAGCGGGCC
Organism: Sediminibacterium ginsengisoli; assembly: GCA_943368635.1. Classification (GTDB taxonomy): domain Bacteria; phylum Pseudomonadota; class Alphaproteobacteria; order Rhizobiales; family Xanthobacteraceae; genus Afipia. The sequence goes on from CALRLJ020000010.1 coordinate 7,241, forward strand.
CGTAGAGGCCCGCGATGGGAGGGACAACATGAAATCAGGATTTGCGAAGTCCGTATTTCTTGCAGGGCTGGCTGCGGCCGGCTTCATGCTTGCAGCATCGCCGGTCCTTGCAGGCGATCCGAGCGGAACATGGCTACGTGACACCGGGGCCTCCCGAGTCAAGATCGGACCTTGCGGCGGCGGCGCGTATTGCGGGTCGCTGGTCTGGCTCAAGCCGGGCGTCGAAACACCGGCCAAAGTCGGCCAGCGCATCTTTTACGACATGAAGCCGGATGGTGCGAATGCGTGGAAAGGCTCAGCGTTCAATCCGGAGGACGGCAAGACCTATTCCGGCAAGATGTCTCTGTCGGGAAGCACGCTGACTACGGCGGGCTGTGCCATGGGCGGCTTGATCTGCAAATCCACAACGTGGACCAAGGTCAACTAGCACATATGAACCGCGCTCAGGACTTCCGTTTGCGCTTGTGAGCGAACGGATTTTCCTTTTCGCGCAGCGTGATGCGGATCGGCGTGCCGGGCAGTTCGAAGAAGCCGCGCAGGCTGTTCACGAGATAACGCAGATACGATTCCGGGATCGCGTCCGCACGCGAACAGAACACCACAAAGCTCGGCGGCCGTGCCTTGGCCTGCGTGATGTAATTGAGCTTGAGGCGGCGTCCCGACACCGCCGGCGGCGGATTGGTCTGGATCGCCTGCTCGAACCAGCGGTTGAGCGATGCGGTCGAGGCGCGCCGGTTCCAGACGCCATAAGCATCCTCGATCGCGCTCATCAGCCGATCGATGCCCTCTCCCATCATGCCCGACACCGCGACCACTGGCATGCCTCTCACCTGCGGCAGCAGATGATCGGCATCCTCGCGCAGCCTGGCAATCTGGCTCGGCGCGCGATCCATCAGATCCCACTTGTTCACCGCGATCACGAGGGCGCGGCCTTCGCGCTCGATCAGATCGGCGAGCCGCAGATCCTGCTCTTCGAATTTGCTTTGCGAGTCCATCATCAGCACGACAACTTCGGCGAACCGCACCGCGCGCAGCGCGTCGGATACCGACAGCTTTTCCAGCTTGTCCTCGATGCGCGAGCGGCGGCGCAGCCCCGCGGTATCGAACACGCGAAACTCGCGGCCCTTCCACGTCACATCGACCGCGATGGAATCGCGCGTCGTTCCGGCTTCGGGGCTGGTCAGCAATCGATCTTCGCCAAGCAGGCGATTGATCAGCGTCGACTTGCCCGCATTAGGACGGCCCAGCACCGCAACACGGATCGGGCGGGTCGAAAGACTTTCGTCCTCGCCGTCCACGTTCTCGAACCCATCCAGATCGTCGTCTTCGTCGTCGGTCTCGAGCGGCTCCGGCATCAGCACGCGCAGCGCGTCGTAGAGATCGCTCAGGCCTTCGCCATGTTCGGCGGAAATCGGAATCGGATCGCCGAGCCCAAGCGCGTAGGCTTCCATTGCGCCGGTCTCGCCCGCTTTGCCTTCGCTCTTGTTGGCGACCAGCACCACCGGCTTGTTTGCGCGGCGCGCGAAATCGGCGAAGGCCCGGTCGTTCGGCGTCAGCCCTGCACGCGCATCGATCACGAACATCAGCGCATCGGCCAAGGCAATCGCAGCCTCGGTCTGCTCCTGCATCCGCGCGGTCAACGAACCTTTCGGACCTTCGTCCAAACCGGCGGTGTCGATCAGGGTGAATTCAAGATCACCGAGCCGCCCGTCGCCTTCGCGGCGGTCGCGCGTCACTCCCGGCTGGTCATCGACAAGCGCGAGCTTCTGGCCAACCAGACGGTTGAACAGGGTCGACTTGCCGACATTGGGCCGGCCGATGATGGCAATGGTGAAGGACATGGGTGATCCGTTCGCCCTTTACGGACCTCGTGTCAATAAAGGGGATCAAAAATGCGCGGTCCAAGGACTATCCAAAGGATCGTCCAAGGGGCCGCTTTAAATACTCAAAACCAATCAGCGGGCGAATCCCCCGCTCGGCAACGGTGCCGGGAAAGAAGAAGGCTGCTGCTGCGGTGGCGCTGCCTGCTGCTGAGGCGGTGCAGCCTGCTGCGGCGGCGGCGCGGACTGCCGGTGATCCGCATCCGGCGCTGTGATGCGCGTGCGCTTGCGTTTGATCGGCGGTGGCTTGTTTTCGTCGATTGGTTTCGGGAACGGCTCCGCATCGCGGGCCGCGGATCGCGCTGCTGGCGCGCGCGCGGGTTCCGGCGCAGGCGGCGGAGCCTCGACCACCGGCGGTGGCTCCTGATGCGCGCCCTTGTACATGTCCCTCGGTACGCCCTGTTCGACACCCGGAACGCCTTCAGGGAATACCGGCCTGCGCTCACCAGGAATTTTCTTCTTGGTGTCGAACCAATCCAAGGCGTCGGTCGGGTCGAAGTTGCCGCTGGAACAACCGGCAAGCGCGACCGCAATCGCGGCAAGGACGGTGGCAGCAATCAGGCGTTGCGGGCGGCGCATCGATGTCTCGCTTCAGCTTTTCGCGGCCGGCGGCAGCAAGGCCTGCAACGCCTCAGCGCGGCTGCGCAGGCTCGCAGGCGTGCGGGCATCGTTGCCGATCATGTCGAGCCACTGGCGGGCTGCCGTTGCATCGTTGGCGCGGTAGGCCGACAAGGCAAGTAATTCGCGCGCGGTGTGGCGATAGGTCCGCCCCTCGCCAGTCGCAGGCTCAAGACGCTTGAGCATATCCGCGTAAGATTCGGTTTCCATCATCAGGCCCGCGGAGCGAATGCGCGCCAGATCCTGCTCCGAAGCGGAAACGCCGGGATCGGATGTAATGGCATCGTAAAGCTTGGCGGCGGCCTTCGGATCGGCGGCTGCAGCGTCGGCAGCAGCGCGCAGCCGCGCCAGCCCCCGATAGCCCTTGGAACCGTCAGCCGCGATTTTCGTGAAAGCAGCCTCGGCCTCGGTCTTCTTGCCCTGCTCGGACAGTGCAACGGCCGCCTCGAAGGCAGAACCCGCCTCGGCGGCCTTCTTGGCCTCGAGGTACTGATAGCCACGCCAGCCGCCGACACCAGCGACGATGAGAATCACAGCTGCGACGATGAAGATCGAATAACGCTCCCACAGCTTCTTAAGCTGCTCACGGCGCAAGTCTTCATCAATTTCATTAAATATTTCAGACACTTAACTGTCCCGCCCGGCGTGTTTTGGAAAACATGTGAGACCGTCGTCAGCCCCGCGGTTCGCGCGGCTCCCCGATGTGACGGCGGCGATACAGTACCGGTATGGCGGCTACAAGGCAAAGCCAGCCGGATCAAAGCGTTAACGCTGTTTTTGGGGCGCTGGAGCGTCCCCGTCATTGATTTACCCCGACCGGCTGCTACAACCCCCTGAATCCGGGAGAACCCATGTCACACAGCTTTTCGATTAACGACGACGTTCATCATCAGGGCCAGGGACCGCAGGGCCGCGCCGAGAAAATCCGCTCGGATGTCTACACCGTTATCGGCTGCATGCCGATCGAGGCAGACGGACGCCTGCGCTATCGCATCCGCAGCAAGACTGAAAACGTCGAGCGGATCGTGACCGAAGAGCAACTCAGCCGGTCGCAGTGAGCGCGGCATCGGGCTCGCGCCGTCCGTAACGAAGATCGGACGGCGTGCAGCCGTAGCGCCTGCGAAATACCCGATTGAAATAAGAAATATCGTTGAAGCCGCACCTCAGCGCGATGGCGCTGATCGAGGAGTCGCGCGACTCCGGATCGACCAGCATCTGTAAAACCTTTTCCAGGCGCGTCGAAAGAACGTATGCGGTGAACCGCGTCCCCTCGCCTGCAAAAATCTTTCTGACATAGCTCGACGAAATACCCTGATGCGCAGCGACATCCGCCAGCGACAGCGCGGGATTGTCGATCTCCGCAAGAATGTACGCCTTGATGGCGCCCATTCGCGACCCGCGCGTGACCAGAAAACAGCCGTCCATTTCATCCATCCACTGTTGGGAGCGAAAACGCTCCAACAGTGTGTCGCTGAACGGCGGCGGCTGGTTCAAATCATTCGAGTGGCTGCGACGGCGCTCATGACGCGCCGCGCACGATCAGCCCTTCGGCTTGATACCGTAGACATGCTCCGGCCCCGGAAACGCGCGCGAGCGGACCTCGCGGGCGTAATCCTGAATGGCGGCCTCGATGCCCGGTCCGAGATTGCCATAGCGCTTGACGAACTTTGGCACCCACGGCGACAGGCCCAGCATGTCTTCCAGCACCAGCACCTGACCGTCGCACGCATTGCTGGCGCCGATGCCGATGGTGGGAATCGGGACGATCTCGGTGATGCGCCGCGCAAGCGGTTCTGCCACGGCTTCCACAACCATGGAAAACGCGCCAGCCTGCGCCACCGCGCGCGCGTCGTCCTGAAACGGACCGCTGCTGTTCTCGCCCGCGGCGATCTTCAAGGCCTCGTCCTTGCCCTGCGACTTGAAGCTGCCGAGTGTATTGATCGACTGCGGCGTGAGCCCGATATGTCCCATCACCGGAATGCCGCGCGTGGTCAGAAACTCGATGGTCTCCGCCATGCGCACGCCGCCTTCCATTTTCACGGCGCCACAATGGGTTTCCTTCATCACCCGCGCGGCGGAATGAAACGCCTGCTCCTTTGATGCTTCATAAGAGCCGAACGGCATGTCCACCACGACGAGTGACTCCCTCGAGCCGCGCATCACCGCGTGGCCCTGTAGGATCATCATGTCGAGCGTGACCGGCACCGTTGTCTCGAAACCGTGCATCACATTGCCGAGCGAGTCGCCGACCAGAATGACGTCGCAATACTGATCGACCAGACGGGCTGTGTGCGCATGATAGGCCGTGAGCATCACGATCGGATCGCCGCCCTTGCGCTTGAGGATATCGGGCGCGGTCTTGCGCTTTACCGCTGTTTGCACGGACATGTCTTAAGCTCCAATCACAGGGACGCCGATCACGAGAGGGTGGAATGCGAAGGCCAATGCTGCATAGACCACGACACCGACCGCGACTGCGATCAGATCGTTGCCGAACCCGCCGACAGGAATGGGCGGCGCGCCGGGATCTTCGCGGCGCTTAAGCGAGATGCGGTCGTACACAGCCCATGCGAGCACCGAGCCGAACAGGATCATCGATCCGAGATCGCCGTTGGCCAGCAGATGCAGCACCGCCCACAATTTCACGCCGGCCAGCATCGGATGCTTCAGCGTGGTGTAGATCCGGCCGCGAATGTAGGACGCCACCACCAGAATGACCGCGGGCAGCATCAGCCCCAGCGCGATATGGCGCATGGCAACCGGCGGATACCAGACGTTGATCCACTCCGTCGCGCGATAGCGGCTGAATCCCCACGCGATCAACGCGAGGCCTGCGAACGACACCACCGTGTAGAGAATCTTGTAGCCGCCCTCACCGAGCCGCGCGATCACGGCCGCGCGCGGGCCGCGCAACGTAGTCAGCGTGTGAACGCCGAGAAACAGTGCCAATCCGGCGATGAGGATCAACAAGCCCATATACCGCCCTCCCTCTCAGCCCGTTCGCAGCGGTTTTGGCACCGCTTTCCGAGACGTTTCCAGCGCGCGCCAGACTTGATAATGTCCGTCTGCGCTGTGCCCCGGTATCACTTTTGGGGTGCGGCGCGCAATGCCGCTTCCGCATTGCAACCCTGCCCCAACCTTCCTGGTTCTATGAAATTCCTTGCAATCGCCGCACTCGCGCTGGCTCTTGCCACGCCCGCCTCGACCGCCCGTGCGACGGAGCCCGCGTGGCCGCCGAAAATCGTGAAAATCATCGTGCCCTATGCGCCGGGGTCGACGCCTGATCTGATCGGGCGGATCGTCGCCGACGATCTTCAGGCGCGCCATCCGGGCGCGAGTTTCATCGTCGAAAACAAGCCCGGAGCGGGCGGCAATATCGGCACCGACGCTGTCGCCAAAGCGGCGCCCGACGGTGCAACGCTGGGCATCAGTCTCGGCGGGCCTTTGGCGATCAATACGCTGCTGTTTTCAAAACTGCCCTACAATCCCGCGAAGGACATCGCGCCGGTCAGCATGCTGACCTCGCTGCCGAGCGTGTTGGTGGTGCCCGCGAGCCTGAATATCAATTCGGTCGCGGAGTTTATCGCTGCTGTGAAACGCGATCCGTCGAAGTTCGCATTCGGTTCGATCGGCGCGGGCTCGCTGTCGCATCTGACCATGGAGGCGATCGCGCAACGCGCGGGTGCAGCGATGGTGCATATTCCCTATAGCGGATCGCCGCAGGCCGTGACCGCCGTGATCCGTGGCGACGTACAGGCCGCGTGCCTGCCCGCCATTTCCGTGACACCGCAACTCGCAGGCGGCAAGGTGAAAATCCTTGCGGTTGCCACCGCGCAGCGCTCGCGCTTCCTCCCCGATGTGCCGACACTCAAGGAATCGGGGATCGACGTGGAGTCCGATGCGTGGAACGCGCTGATCGCGCCCGCCGGCACCTCGCCCGCGGTCATCAAACAGATCAACGAGGAAGTGCGCGACGCGCTGACAAAGCCGAGCGTGCGCGCAAAACTGGAAACGCAATTGATCGAGCCGACGCCATCGACGCCGGACGCGCTTCGCGCACGGATGGACGCAGAGATCAGGCTATGGTCCGATGTCATCAAGCGCGGCGAGATCAGGATCAATTGATCCCCGCAACGCCAACTAAGAAAATTCGGGAAGGAAAACGCCATGAACGCCCCTGTCACCACAGCCTTCGAGCGCAGCCACGACATCGTCATCAAAGCGCCGGCGAAGGCGGTGTTCGATTACGTGACCAATCCCCAATCCTGGCCGGAGTGGCTGGCGGCGTCACACCACATCGACAGCGAGAACCGTCCGCTGGAGACCGGCGAGCTGTTTCATGAGAAATGGCACATCCGTTCAGGTGAAGTGTCGCTGAACTGGATCGTGCGCGCCAGCGTGAGCCCGAAACTCTGGATCGTGCAGGCCGAGACCGATTTCATCGGCCCCATCGTGGTTCAATACACCTGCGAGGATGTCGAGGGCGGCACGAAGTTCACCCGCACGCTCCGCAACCCAGCTCGCAAAAAATTGCCGACCGACGAACAGATCGCAGCGATGGACGCGGAAGCGGCTGTAGGACTGGGAAACATCAAAACGAATGTGGAAAAGCGGGCGCTTACACCTTCTTCTTCACGTCCTTGATGGATGAGAACACGATCCCCTCGGCGCGTTCGCGGGTATAGCCGAGATAGAACTCGTTCTTGGCCAAGAATACCGGGTCGCCGTCCACATCGTCGGCAACGCCCGAACCATTGGCTGAAACGAACGCATCGAGCTTCTTGCGATCCTCGGACGAGATCCAGCGTGCGAGCTGGAATTCGCTGATCTCGAAGTCCACCGGCAGCGAGTATTCGGCATCGAGCCGCGCCTTCAGCACGTCGAGCTGCAACGAGCCGACCACGCCGACCAGCGCAGGCGCGCCGTCGCGCGGACGGAACACCTGCACGACGCCCTCTTCCGACATCTGCTGCAAGGCTTCCTTCAGCTTCTTGGCCTTCATCGCATCGGTCAGGCGTACGCGACGCAGGATTTCCGGCGCGAACGATGGAACGCCGACGAAATTGATGTCCTCGCCCTCGGTCAAGGTGTCGCCGATACGCAGCGTGCCGTGATTGGGAATGCCAACCACATCGCCGGCATAGGCCTCATCGGCAATGGCGCGATCCTGCGCGAAGAAAAACTGCGGCGACGACAGGCTCATGTTCTTGCCGGTGCGCACCAGCTTGACCTTCATGCCGCGCGTCAGCTTGCCCGAGCACAGCCGCGCGAACGCGATGCGGTCGCGATGGTTGGGATCCATGTTCGCCTGGATCTTGAACACGAACGCGCTCATCTTCGGATCGTCGGCCTCGACCTTGCGCTTGTCCGCGTCCTGCGCGCGCGGCGACGGAGCGTAACGGCCGAGACCTTCCAGCAGATCGCCAACGCCGAAATTTCGCAGCGCGCTGCCGAAATAGACCGGCGTCATGTGGCCTTCACGGAACGACTGCAGATCGAATGGCTTGCTGGCTTCCTTCACCAGCGACAGCTCTTCAGCGATCTCGCTGGCATCAAGATTCGCGTTGCGCCCGGCCAGATCAGAAATCTCGATTTTTTCCGCCGCGCCGGTCTTGGCGCCGCCACCTTCGAGCAAGCGGATGCCGCCGGTTTCGATGTCGTAGGTGCCCATGAAATCGCGGCCGCGGCCGACCGGCCAGTTGATCGGCGTGGTGTCGAGCGCCAGCGTCTTCTCGATCTCGTCGAGCAGGTCGAACACGTCGCGGCTCTCACGGTCCATCTTGTTGACGAAGGTGATGATCGGAATATCGCGCAGACGGCAGACCTCGATCAGCTTCAGCGTGCGCGCCTCGATGCCCTTCGCCGCGTCGATCACCATGACGGCGGAGTCGACTGCGGTCAGCGTGCGGTAGGTATCCTCGGAGAAGTCTTCATGGCCCGGTGTGTCCAGCAGGTTGAAGACGTGATCCTGAAATTCGAAGGTCATCACCGAGGTAACGACGGAGATGCCGCGGTCGCGCTCGATCTTCATCCAGTCCGAGCGCGTGTTGCGCCGCTCGCCCTTGGCTTTGACCTGCCCTGCGAGGTTGATCGCGCCGCCGAACAGCAACAGTTTTTCGGTCAGCGTGGTCTTGCCGGCGTCAGGATGCGAGATGATCGCGAACGTGCGCCGGCGCGCCACTTCTTCGGCAAGCGGCGTCAGCGAGGGCGACTCGGAGGCGATAGCGGCGGTGTCGGACATGATCGCGAGCGTGTGACAAAGAAACGCGGCGGGATCAAGGATAATTCAGAAGTCCATGCACTTGCATCCTTGTGCCGACTGGGGCATATTCGGGCTGCGAGGACGGCCTCGTTTCAACCATATCCGCAGGGACGACCCTGCCATCTTGGGAGTGCCTCATTATGGCTTGGGCAATGCTGTTCGTTGCGGGTTTGCTGGAAATCGGCTGGGCCATCGGCCTGAAATATACCGACGGGTTTTCGAAGCTGACACCGTCAATCCTGACCATCGTCAGCATGATCGCCAGCGTGATCCTGCTTGGCCTGTCCCTGAAGACATTGCCGGTCGGCACGGCCTATGCGGTCTGGACCGGCATCGGTACGGTGGGAACCGCCCTGCTCGGCATCTGGCTGCTCGGCGAACCTGCGGCCGTTATCCGGCTCGTTTGCATCGGGCTGATCGTCGCCGGAATTATCGGACTAAAGGTCGTGGCGTAACTTTCACAGGTATGATCCCTGCCGCGAACCGGCTCCCGCTTTTCAGAACCGTGCCTGCTAGCGCCATCCGATCAGGGTCACCGCGTAGTAGGTGACGGCGGCGACCAGCGCGGACGCCGGGATCGTGAATATCCACGCCACCACAATGGAGCTTGCCACGTTCCAGCGCACCGCCGAGACGCGGCGGGCTGCTCCGACGCCAACGATAGCGCCGGTGATGGTGTGCGTGGTGGATACCGGAACGCCGAGCCACGTCGCCATAAACAGCGTCGCCGCACCGCCCGTCTCCGCGCAGAAGCCCTGCATAGGCGTCAGCTTGGTGATGCGCAGGCCCATTGTGCGCACGATGCGCCAGCCGCCCATCAATGTGCCGAGCGCCATCGCCGCCTGGCACGACAGCACCACCCAGAACGGCACGCTGAATTCGGAGCCGAGGTAGCCCTGCGAATACAGCAGCACGGCAATGATACCCATGGTCTTCTGCGCGTCGTTGCCGCCATGCCCGAGCGAATACAGCGAGGCCGACACGAACTGCAAAATCCGGAATGCGCGATCGACCGCGAAAGGCGTCGAACGCACCGAAGCCCATGACACAATGGCCGTCAGCACCAGTGCGAGCAGGAAACCGACCAGCGGCGAGAGCACAATGGCAAGCAGCGTCTTCGACAGCCCGCTCCACACCGCGACCGAAATTCCAGCCTTCGAGATACCTGCACCGAGCAAGCCGCCGATCAGCGCGTGAGAACTGCTCGACGGCATTCCAAGCGCCCAGGTAATCAGATTCCATATAATCGCGCCGATCAGCGCGGCGAAGATAACATGGGCATCGATTGCTTCGGCATGGATGATCCCGGTGCCGATGGTTTGCGCGACGTGGAGACCGAACACCGCGAAAGCGATGAAATTGAAGAACGCGGCCCAGGCGACGGCATATTGCGGCCGCAGCACGCGGGTCGAAACAATCGTCGCGATGGAATTGGCGGCGTCGTGCAGGCCGTTGAGAAAATCGAACAGCAGCGCGACAGCGATCAATCCGACCAGGATGGGGAAAGCAAGCGAAGCATCCACGATGCGATCCTGACCTTAAACTTGTTCGATCACGATACTGTTGATCTCATTCGCAACGTCATCGAAGCGGTCGGCGACTTTTTCGAGATGCTTGTAGATTTCCGCGCCGACGACGAAGTCCATCGTGTTGCCGTCCCGGTGCTTGATAAACAGCTCCTTCAAACCGATGTCGTTCAGGTCGTCGACCCGGCCTTCCAGCCGGGTGATTTCCTCGGTCAGTGCCGTCAGCGTCGTGACGTTCTCACCCATCGATTGCATCAACGGCAGCGCGCGGCCGACGAGATTCGCGCACTGCACGAGGATGGCGCCGATCTCGCGCATCGGCGGCTCGAAGGTCCGCACCTCGAACAGCATCACCGCCTTGGCGGTCTGCTGCATCTGGTCGATGGCATCGTCCATCGACGTGATCAGGTTCTTGATGTCGCCGCGATCGAACGGCGTGATAAAGGTCCGGCGAACAGCGGTCAGAACTTCCCGCGTGATCTGGTCGGCATCGTTCTCGAACTGGTTGACGCGCTGGCAGTAGACCGGGGTCTCCTCCCCGCCGCGCAACATCCCTTCCAGGGCTTCCGCACCCAGCACCACTGATTGGGAATGCCGGGCGAAAAGGTCGAAAAACCGCTCCTCCCGGGGCAGCAGCTTACGAAACCAGCCAAGCATCGATCTTTCTCCGGCACGACAGAACGCGTCACATACCTGTCATAAACCGTTTCGTAAACCAACAGGCAGCTACCGACGCAAAAGCGCCGGTCATCCACCGTTTTATCGGAGCGAGAAAGACCGTAAAATCGGATGTTTACAGCGAACGCTTGAAGAAATGAGCGATTTCGCCGATGACACCGCGGCGGAAGGTCAGCACGCAGATCACGAAAATCGCGCCCTGAATCACCGTCACCCACTGGCCGAAGCCGGCCAGATACTGCTGCATGGCGATGATGACGAAGGCACCCACGACCGGCCCGAATACGCTGCCGAGGCCGCCGACCAGCGTCATCAGCACGACCTCGCCGGACATGGTCCAGTGCACGTCAGTGAGCGACGCGTTTTGCGCCACGAACACCTTCATCGCACCCGCGAGTCCGGCAAGCGTCCCGGACAGGATGAAGGCCAGCAACTTGTACTGATCCGTCTTGTAGCCGAGCGAGATCGCGCGCTGCTCATTCTCGCGGATTGACTTCAGGACTTCACCGAACGGCGAGTTGATGGTGCGGTAGATCAGCAGGAAGGCCAGCAGAAAGACCACCAGCACGACATAATAGAGCGTCGTCGGCTTCGACAGGTCGAACAGACCGAACATCACGCCCTGCGGAATGCCCTGGATGCCGTCTTCGCCGTGGGTGAATGGCGTTTGCAGGTAGATGAAGAACAGCAGTTGCGAGAGCGCCAGCGTAATCATCGCAAAGTAGATGCCCTGGCGGCGAATCGCGATCAGCCCCGTGATCACACTGAGTCCCGCAGCGGCGGCCATACCGATGAGAATCCCGAGTTCGGGTGAGAAGTGCCACTCTTTCAGCGCATGCGCGGTCACATAGCCTGCGGTGCCGAGGAACATCGCATGGCCGAACGACAACAGACCGCTATATCCGATCAGCAGATTGAAGGCGCAGGCGAACAGCGCAAAGCACAGCGCCTGCATCACGAAGTATGGGTAGATCCCGGTCAGAGGCACGGCGACGAGCAGCACCGTCATGATCACAAATGCGATCATTTCGTCGCTGGTGCGACCCTTCACGGGAATGGCGTTGTCGGTAATCGTTGTCATGTTAGTTCGCCCGCCCCGTCAGACCCGTTGGCTTCACAAGCAGCACCAGCACCATCAGCACAAAGACCACGGTGTTGGACGCCTCGGGATAAAAATATTTGGTCAGGCCTTCGATCACACCAAGTGCGAAGCCCGTGATGATCGAGCCCATGATCGAACCCATGCCGCCGATCACCACCACCGCGAACACGACGATGATAAGATCCGCGCCCATCAGCGGCCGCACCTGATTGATCGGCGCGGACAGCACACCCGCCAACGCCGCGAGACCGACACCAAGGCCGTAGGTTAACGTAATCATGCGCGGCACGTTGATGCCGAAGGCGCGAACCAGCGTCGGATTCTCCGTCGCCGCGCGCAGATTGGCGCCAAGCCGGGTGCGCTCGATCAGGTACCAGGTCGCGATACAGATCACGAGCGAGAAGACGACGACCCATGCGCGATAGATCGGCAGGTACATGAAGCCAAGATTGACGCCGCCCTTGAGAAGATCGGGAATGGCGTATGGCAACCCGGACGATCCGAAATAGTTCTGGAACAGACCCTGGATAATAAGTGCCAGGCCAAACGTCAGCAGCAGCCCGTAAAGATGATCGAGGCCCGTCAGCAATTGCAGCATCGTGCGCTCGAGGAAGATACCAAAACCTCCGACCACGATCGGGGCGAGGATCAGCGCCCACCAGTAGTTGATGCCAGCGAGGTTCAGCAGGAAGTAAGCGACGAACGCGCCCATCATATAAAGTGCGCCGTGCGCGAAATTGATGATGTTGAGCATGCCGAAAATCACGGCCAGTCCAAGACTCAGCAGCGCGTAAAACGAGCCGTTGATCAGTCCGACCAGAAGCTGGGCGTAGAGAGCTTGCATCTTATCGTTTCTTTCGCGCGCAGTTAGAGGCGATCATGGAGAAACGCCCGGCGGCGCGAGGCCGCCGGGCGATTGCTCTTACTTCTTCACCAGAGGGCAGACGCTTTCCGACAGCGGCCGGAAAGCCTTGTCGGCCGGCGTGGTGCCAACCAGCTTGTAATAATCCCACGGACCCTTGGACTCCGAAGGCTTCTTCACTTCGAACAGGTAAGCCGGATGGAGCGCGCGGCCGTTCGGCTCGATCGTTCCCTTGCCGAACAACGCGTCGTCGGTCGGCATCGACTTCATCTTCTCGACAACCTTCTTGCCGTCATGCGGGTTGCCGCCGAGGGCTTCGAGCGCCTTGAAGTAGTGCAACAGACCGGAGTAGACGCCCGCCTGCACCATGGTCGGCATGGCCTTGTTCTTCGCCTTCGCCGCGTAGCGCTTTGAGAACGCACGCGTCTGGTCGTTGGTGTCCCAATAGAAGGTCGAGGTGAAGTTCAAGCCCTGCGCCACGTTGAGACCCAGCGAGTTAACGTCGCTGATGAACATCAACATGCCCGCAAGCTTCTGACCGCCCTTGACGATGCCGAATTCAGCCGCCTGCTTGATGGAGTTGGTGGTATCGCCACCGGCATTCGCCAGACCGACGATCTTCGCCTTCGACGCCTGCGCCTGAAGCAGGAACGACGAGAAGTCCGACGAGTTCAGCGGATGCTTGACGGCGCCGAGAACCTTGCCGCCTGCCTTGGTGACGGCCGCGGTGGTGTCACGCTCGAGCGCGGCACCGAACGCATAGTC
>CALRLJ020000011.1:0-20777 GCA_943368635.1 Sediminibacterium ginsengisoli
TCACCGTCAGCAGCGGGCCGAGCAGCAGCACCACCAGCTTGATCGGGCGCGCAACCAGCAGCGACAGCCGGTCGGGGGCGTTAATCGCGATGGTTTTCGGCAGCACTTCGGCAAAGATGATGACCAGCACGGACATCACGCCGGTGGCATAGAGCACGCCGACATTGCCGAACCAGGCCGTGAAGACGCCCGTTGCCAGCGCCGATGCGCCGATATTGGTGAGATTGTTGCCGACCAGAAGCGCTCCGATCATGCGTTCGCGCGCATCGAGAAGCCAGGCGACCACACCGGCATCATGACTGCCCTGCTTTTGCAGCCGAAGCATGCTGGCGCGCGAGGAAGCCGTCAGCGCGGTTTCACTGGCGGAAAAGAACGCCGAAACCAGCAAACATCCGATCACGATGGCAAACGAAAACCAATCCATGGCGAATTCATCAACCTCGTTTGTGGGCGAGTTTCTCTACCAGGAAATTGCGAACGGCCGACGGATCGACGTCGTTGACGACCACCGCCTTGCCGACCTGTTCAAGCAGAATGAACGTGAGCCGCCCGCGCTTCACTTTCTTGTCCTGCGCCATCAACGCCATCAACGTATCGGCATCCGCGAGACCTTCCTGCTGGAAGCCTGCTATATCCTGCAACTGTGTCGGCAAGCCGACCATCGCAAGATGGCGTTGGACGCGCGCCGCATCGCTCGTAGAAATCATATTGAGATGCGCGGAGAATTCCGCAGCCAGCACCATGCCGACGGCGACGCCTTCACCGTGGAACAGCCGGTCGGAAAAGCCCGTCACCGCCTCCAGCGCATGGCCGAATGTGTGACCGAGATTGAGCAAGGCGCGGTCGCCGGTCTCGCGTTCGTCGCGCGCCACGATCTCCGCCTTGGCGCGGCAACTGGCCGCAATGGCCTGCTCACGCGCGGCTCCGCCGGTAAAAATCTCTGCGTGATTGGCATCCAGCCAGTCAAAAAATTTCAAATCGCCCAGCACGCCGTATTTGGCGACTTCAGCGTAGCCCGCGCGAAACTGCCGCGGCGACAGCGTATCAAGCACTGCCGTATCCGCGACCACCAGCACGGGCTGGTGAAATGCGCCGACGAGATTCTTTCCATGCGGCGAATTGATTCCGGTCTTGCCGCCCACCGATGAATCGACTTGCGCCAGCAACGACGTCGGCACCTGCACGAAATCCACGCCGCGGCGGACGATGGACGCTGCAAATCCGGCCAGATCGCCGATCACGCCGCCGCCGAGCGCAACCACCAGATCGTTGCGCTCGATCTTCGCCGCGATCAGCGCTTCGGAGACTTCCTGCAACCCCGCGTAGCTCTTTGAGGCCTCGCCCTCGCCGACCACGATGCGTGACGACGCGATGCCGGCATCGGCGAGTGCGGCTTCTGTTTTGCCAAGCCAATGCTTTGCAACGGTATGATCGGTGACGATGGCAACGCGCGCGCCGGGCCGCAGTTTGGCGATGCGGTGGCCGAGCGACGGCAGCACATCGCGGCCGATGACGATGTCATAGGCGCGGTCGCCGAGAGCGACACCGACGGTCACCGGATTGGTCGTCTTGATGGGAGCGGTCATCGTGTTTCGCTTGAAGAAGAGGAAGCCGCACCGCTGGATTGCAGGTGAGCCAAAAGTGCGTCGATTGTCTCATCGACGATTTTCTCGTGCGGCACATCGCGCGACGCAATCGCCAGATCGGCGAGCCGATAGAACGGGCTGCGCTCGCCAATCAGGCGCTCGATGGTCGCGGCGGGATCGGCGGTTTGCAGCAGCGGCCGGTCAGCGCGGCGCTTGACCCGCTTCAGGATCACATCGCCATCAGCCTGAAGCCAGATCGAGATCGCCTTGTCGCGAATCCGGTTGCGCGTTTCCTCGCGCATCACCGCTCCCCCGCCGGTCGCGACCACGCAAGGGCCACCCTCCAACAGGCGCGCGATGACCCGTGCCTCGCCATCGCGAAAATACGGCTCGCCATGCTGCGCAAAAATTTCCGAGACGGTCAGGCCTGCATGCGCGATCTCTATTTCATGATCGGCATCGAGAAAGGGAATGTGAAGCCGCGCGCCGAGCCGGCGTCCGATGGTCGACTTACCCGACCCCATCATGCCGACAAGCACAATCGGGCGGCCGCCCAAGGCCGCGACAATGTCGGCCTCGCGGGTCACGCCGTCCTGATGTCTGGCCACGCTCTCGGTCATCTTTGGCCCGGTTTGCCGCGAATACGGCTATAAGAGGTCACCTATACTACTCATGCCGTTACCGCCGCTAGAGCGAACGTCGGGACACCGGAGACTCTTGCCGAAACAGTGCGAACATGTTGGTACTTTGGAGCGGCTGAACGGCTCTGTTCCACTGGTTAACGCGCCGTCCCAACCTGCCACCCGAAGGTAAATTCGAGGCCATTTCGATGCCCAGCCTGTTTCGCTTCCTGACGGTCGTCGCTGTGCTCGGCGGACTTATCTATGGCGGCATCTTTGCACTCGCCAATTTCGTCCACCCCAAATCGCGCGAGATGACGGTCAGTATTCCGCCCGATAAATTCCTCAAGCGATAGACGGCTTACGGATCATGGCGTCCGACAAATTCTCCGACGTCCGGTTGACCGCCCTGTTTCTCGACATGCTCGCGGCCGAACAGGGCGCGGGTGCCAATACGCTGGATGCCTATCGCGGCGACCTCGAGGATCTCGCCGGTTTCCTTGCGCGGCATAAAGCGACGTTGCTCGATGCCGATACCCAGATGCTGCGCGATTACTTAAGCGATCTCGACACCCGTGGCTTCAAATCGTCGAGCGTCGCGCGCAAACTGTCATCGACGCGCCATCTGTTTCGTTTCCTTTTGAGCGAGCGCGTCCGTGCTGATGACCCGGCAGCGATACTCTCCGGCCCGAAACGCGGACGCGCACTGCCGAAAGTGTTGTCCATCGCCGATGTCGATCGCTTGCTGACACAGGCAAAGGCGTTGGCGGAAACGCCGGAGCAATCGTACCTGCAAAAGCTGCGAGCATTGCGCCTCGCCTGCCTGCTGGAAGTGCTGTACGCCACGGGCCTGCGCGTTTCGGAGCTGGTCGCGCTGCCGCTGTCGGCCGCGCGGCGAGACGCCCGCATGATCGTCGTGCGCGGCAAGGGCAACAAGGAGCGTCTCGTTCCGCTCAATGAAACCTCAAAGCAGGCGATGGCGGATTATCTCGCTGCGCTGGAAGATACCCGGCGCGAGCAAAAGAAAGCGGCGGCAGCGTCGAAGTGGCTGTTTCCATCGTCCGGCGAGAGCGGCCATCTGACGCGGCAACATTTTGCGCGTGACCTCAAGGAGCTTGCGACCGCTGCCGGTATCGCGCCCCGTCTGGTCAGTCCGCACGTGCTGCGCCATGCCTTCGCAAGTCATCTGCTGCATAATGGGGCGGATTTGCGAATCGTCCAGACGCTGCTGGGGCACACCGACATTTCCACGACGCAGATCTACACCCATATCGTCGAGGAACGATTGAAGAGTCTGGTGCGGGATCTGCATCCACTGGCTGACAAATAAGCCTCCGAAAGCACCAGAAAATCGGTGCTTTTTACCACGGCGCTTGACTTGGGACCGCTTCTTGACTTGAAAGGCGCACCAGACGTCAGCCTGCGTCTGAAATATCCGTTTTGGACGCCCTTCGCCTGAGCGCCCCAATTCCTATATATTTGCGACATGCCGGACCCGATGCGCAGTTATCTCGATTTTGAAAAACCCGTCGCCGAACTCGATGCCAAGGTGGACGAGTTGCGCGCGCTTGCCGCAACCGGCAGCGACATCAGCGAAGAAGTGTCGCGGATCGAAGAGAAGGCGGCACAGGCGCTCACCGAGCTTTATGCCGAATTGACCCCTTGGCAAAAAACCCAGGTCGCGCGCCATCCGCTGCGGCCGCATTGCGTCGATTACGTCAAGGAACTCATCACAGAATTCACCCCGCTTGCGGGTGACCGCAAGTTCGGCGACGACGATGCACTGATCGGCGGCTTCGGCCGTTTCAGAGGCGAGAGCATCTGCGTCATCGGCCAGGAGAAGGGTTCGACCACCGAAACCCGGCTCAAGCACAATTTCGGCATGGCCAAGCCCGAAGGCTATCGCAAGGCCGTGCGGCTGATGGAAATGGCGGACCGCTTCGGCATTCCTGTGCTGTCGCTGGTTGATACAGCGGGCGCCTATCCCGGTATCGGTGCCGAAGAGCGCGGACAGGCGGAAGCGATTGCGCGATCCACCGATGCCTGCCTGAATCTCTGCGTGCCCAATGTCGCTGTCATCATCGGCGAAGGCGGCTCCGGCGGCGCGATCGCCATTGCCACCGCCAACCGCGTGCTGATGCTCGAACACGCGGTCTACAGCGTGATTTCTCCGGAAGGTGCCGCATCGATCCTGTGGCGCGATTCCGCCAAGGCGCAGGAAGCCGCGACCAACCTCAAGATCACCGCACAGGATCTCGCCCGCTTCGGCGTGATCGATACGATCCTGAAAGAGCCGCCGGGCGGCGCACACCGCGATCCGGCGGCGATGATCGCCCGCACCGGCGACGCTGTCGCACAGGCGTTCAACGATCTGCGCAGCCTCGATTCCAAGGCGGTGCGGGACCAGCGCCGGCAGAAATTCCTCGATATCGGCCGTCGCCTCGGCTGACGCGTCGCGCAGCTGAAATCGCCCCGTTGCGGGAGCGATGTGACATCGTGGCTTTTTCTGGACAGGCCGGTTCCCGCGACAGACGATTTTCGCCAGTCTTTTGATTTACTTAGCGTTGACCATAACACGGTCAAAAGCCGCAGGTTGCGGCCCCTTCGGCTTGCGACCGGGGGCTATTTAAGGATAATAATCGATCAATTGCTCACGCACGTTTTTAGCCAAAAAGCGAACGCCGCTTTTACGACGAAACCACGTGCGACCTGTTGAGACAGGCAGCGTTTTCCGGCCGCCTATTGCGCGCCACTTTGTCGGGAGATGATCTGCCACCGGCCTTGGGTCCAGCTGGAGTATGGGGATTGCCGATCTGCCGCGGAGCTTTGGCATTGGGAGCCTTGCATTGATCGACCGCACGCACCTTCGCGCGCTGGTGACCTCGGCTGCGCTCGCGGCCGGTCTTTTGCTGTCCGCATGTAACGGCGACGGCCTTTCGACCGGCGCCAAGGCCAATCGTCCGATCCCCGACAAACTGCTCGCTGACATCGATGCCAAGAACATGGACAAGGGCTCGCCGATGCTCGTCCGCCTGTTCAAGCAGGAAGCCGAGCTCGAAGTCTGGAAGCAGGACCGCAACGGCAAGTTCGCGCTGCTGAAGACCTATCCGATCTGCCGCTGGTCGGGAGACCTCGGTCCGAAGGTCAAGGAAGGCGACCGGCAGGCGCCGGAAGGCTTCTACTCGATCACGCCTGCGCAGATGAATCCGACATCGGCCTATTTCCTGTCGTTCAACATGGGCTACCCCAACGCCTACGATAAAGCGTGGGGCCGCACCGGATCGCAGTTGATGGTTCACGGCGACTGCTCCTCGCGCGGCTGCTACGCCATGACCGACGAACAGATTTCTGAAATCTATGCGCTTGGCCGCGAATCCTTTTTCGGCGGCCAGAACGCCTTTCAGGTGCAGGCCTATCCGTTCCGCATGAATCCGCAGAACATGGCGCGCCACCGCAACAACCCGAACATGCCTTTCTGGAAGATGATCAAGGAAGGCAACGACATCTTCGAGGTTACTAAACAGGAGCCGAAGGTCGACTTCTGCGAGAAGAAGTACGTCTTCGACGCCGAGAAGCCCGCCAACGCCACTCGCCCGCTGGTGTTCAATGCCTCGGCGCGTTGCCCGGACTATCAGGTTTCACCCGAGGTTGCCGACGCCGTACAGGACAAGCAGCGTCAGGATGAGCTGAAGACTGCGCAGCTGGTCTCGCGCGGCACCCCGACAGCACGGTCGCGCGCCGGCATCGACGGCGGCATGCATCCGGTGTTCGCGTCCAAGCTGCCGGAAGGCGAAGCCGCGATCGACAAGGACGTCACCGACTATACGATTGCATCGTATGGCCCTGCTCCGGGCACCGTCCCTTCGCATGCGACCATTCCAAGGGCGCCGGAAGCGGCCCCCTCGTTCAGCTTCACCTCGTCCAACAGCGAGCCTGTGGTTGCAGTGACAAGTACGGCGCCTGCGGCGTCCACCAATGCAAGCGCGTCGGAGGGCAGCTTCTTCAGCCGGCTGACACGATCGGTCGGTCTGGGAAAATCAAACTCAGAACCTGCCCCCGCGCCGAAGCCTGTCGCCGCTCCGGTCAAGCCGAAAGCGAAATCGCACGAACCGACACGGACGGCCAAGAGCGCGCCTCCGCGCGTCATTCCGATGGAACGTCCGCAGCAGGCCCAAGCTCAACCTGACGCTCCTGCTCCAGCAGCAGCGCCGGCACTGCGGCCATCGATGACCGGCGCCCAACCGGCCGTGCAGGCGAATTCCTTCGACAACCGCTGGTCGACGGTCCGGTAGATTCGGACACACCGCCATCAACAAAAAACGCCGGTCACGTGACCGGCGTTTTTGTTTGAACAACCGTGAATGATGTCGTTCAGGCGTACTTGCCGTGGCAATGCTTGAACTTCTTGCCGGACCCGCACGGGCAATCTTCGTTGCGACCGACCTTGCCCCAGGTTGCGGGATTCTGCGGATCACGGTCAGCGGCCGCAACCGGCGCAAGGGCCGCCTTGGCGAACGCCATCTCGTCCTCGCCGGTGTTCGGATCGAGTTTGTGCGCCACCATCTCCGGCAATTCCGGCTGCTCATCCGGCGGCACGATTTCAACCCGCACCAGTTGCGCGGTCACGGCCTCGCGCAAATGCGCGATCAGCGCTTCGAACAGGCTGAAAGCTTCCGACTTGTATTCCTGCAACGGATCGCGCTGGCCATAGCCGCGCAGGCCGATCACCTGACGCAGATGATCCAACATCACCAGATGCTCGCGCCACAGATGATCCAGCGTCTGGAGCAGCACCGATTTTTCGACGTAGCGCATGACGTCCGGCCCGAACTGGGCTGACTTCGCCGCCATCAGTTCGTCGACGCGCTGCTCGATGCGGGTCAGCATCTCCTCGTCGGCGATGCCTTCTTCCTTGGCCCATTCATCGACCGGCAGATCGAGATCGAGCACGCGCTTCAATTCTTCCTTGAGCCCGGCAACGTCCCACTGCTCCGCGTAGGCATGTTCAGGCACATGCTTGGCGACCAGATCGTCCACCAGTCCGTGACGCATGTCGGCAACGGTCTCGGCGACGTTCTGATCGCGCATCAGATCGATACGCTGATCGAAGATCGCCTTGCGCTGGTCATTCTGCACGTCGTCGAACTTGAGCAAATTCTTGCGGATGTCGAAGTTGCGCGCCTCGACCTTCTGCTGCGCCTTTTCAAGCGCCTTGTTGATCCACGGATGGATGATCGCCTCGCCTTCCTTGAGACCGAGGCGGGTCAGCATGGTATCGAGCCGATCCGATCCGAAAATACGCATCAGATCGTCTTCGAGCGACAGATAGAATTTGGTGCGGCCGGGATCGCCCTGACGGCCGGCACGGCCGCGGAGCTGATTGTCGATCCGCCGGGATTCATGGCGCTCCGAACCGATGATGTAGAGGCCGCCCGGCTTGGTGAGGGTCTTGGCCGGCTTGCCGCCCTTGGCGGGCTCGATCTCGATGACTTCCTCGGACTTCAGCACCATCTCGCGGAAACGCTCGATGTCGGCCTTGATCTCGTCGATCTTCGCCTTCTTCTGCGCTTCATCCGCGATGTCGGCGGTTTCGATCTGCGAACGCATTTCGAGCGAGCCGCCGAGTTTGATGTCGGTGCCGCGGCCGGCCATGTTGGTCGCGATGGTGATTGCGCCCGGCACGCCGGCTTCCGCGACGATGTAGGCTTCCTGTTCGTGGAAGCGGGCGTTCAGCACCGCGAACAACTTCGCCGGCTTGCCCGCGCGCGCAGCCGCATAGAGCTTCTCAAGCGCCTTCGGATTGCCGAAATCGATCTGCTTGTAACCGTTGTTGGCAAGGTACTCGCCGAGCACTTCCGACTTCTCGATCGAAGCCGTGCCAACCAGCACCGGCTGCATCCGTTTATTGGCCTGCTCGATCTCCGCCAGAATCGCACGGTGTTTTTCTTCCGCCGTGCGATAGACCTCGTCGTCCTCATCGAGACGCGCGATCGGCACATTGGTCGGAACTTCGATGACCTCCAGCTTGTAGATGTCGAACAGTTCGTCCGCTTCCGTCGCCGCCGTACCGGTCATGCCGGCGAGCTTGTTGTACATACGGAAGTAGTTCTGGAACGTGATCGAGGCCAACGTCTGGTTTTCCGGCTGGACCGGCTGCTGTTCTTTGGCTTCCAGCGCCTGATGTAGACCTTCCGAATAGCGGCGGCCCGGCATCATGCGGCCGGTGAATTCGTCGATGATCACCACTTCGCCGTCGCGAACGATGTAGTCCTTGTCGCGCGTGAACAGCGAGTGGGCGCGCAGCGCCTGATTGATGTGATGAACGACGGAAACGTTCTCGACGTCGTAGAGCGAATCGCCCTTGAGCTGACCGGCTTCCTGCAGCAGGTTCTCAATCTTCTCCATGCCGGCTTCGGTCAGCGTCACCGTGCGCTGCTTCTCGTCGACCTCGAAGTCCGTCACCTTCTCCAGCTTCGGAATATAGGTGTCGATGGTGTTGTAGAATTCCGAACGGTCGTCGAGCGGGCCGGAAATAATCAGCGGCGTGCGCGCTTCGTCGATCAGGATCGAATCGACCTCGTCGACGATGGCAAAGAAGTGATTGCGCTGGACCATATCTTCCAGCCGGTACTTCATGTTGTCGCGCAGATAGTCGAAGCCGTATTCGTTGTTGGTGCCGTAGGTGATGTCTTTCGCGTAGGCGTCCTTGCGCTCGTTGTCGTCGAGGCCGTGGACAATGACGCCGGTGCTCATGCCGAGGAAGCCGTAGACCTGGCCCATCCATTCGGAGTCGCGCTTGGCGAGATAATCGTTGACGGTGACGACATGGACGCCGTTGCCGGCCAGCGCATTGAGATACACGGCGAGGGTCGCAACCAGCGTCTTGCCTTCGCCGGTTTTCATTTCGGCGATGTCGCCTTCGTGCAGCACCATGCCGCCGATCAGCTGCACATCGAAGTGGCGCTGGCCGAGGGCGCGCCTGGCCGCTTCGCGCACGGTCGCGAAGGCCGGCACAAGAAGCTCGTCGAGGGTCTTGCCTTCGGCAATCTGCTTGCGGAACTCGACGGTCCGCGCCTTCAGCGCCTCGTCGGACAAAGCCGCGATCTCTGGCTCCAGCGCGTTAATCGCGTCGACGCGGGCTTGGTATCCCTTGATCCGCCGGTCGTTGGCGGAGCCGAAAAACTTGCGGGCGAGCGCGCCGAGCATGAAAAATTCCTGTCTTGCAGTTTGGCCTCGTGGCCGCGATCGCCGCAGCCCAAAACCATAATGAGACCCGTATGAAGCGTATCTCCGGAATTGCGTGCAGGGACAAACCCTTGCGCCAGTCCTTGAGAGTGAGTGCGGGAAACGAACTCCGAGGTTCACCCGCTCGACCGCGGCAAAGCCCCGCGGCAGCCAGGAGCGCCTGCGGGGGAGAGATATGGGCCGCTCAAAGCCTTGTCAACGCGCGAACCTGTCAAGGATTTCATGATTTTGACGGCTTTTTCGCGTTGCGTCCAAGCAGAGGTTGGGCGAGTGTCCCGCCTCCCGAACCGCCCGGTGATAATGAAGCGAACGCCGGAGGCGGGACACCAGCTTTGACCTTAAAAGGATTATCCATGACCGTTTCTCCAAACTGCGCGGCCCCTCTCAACGGACTGAGCGCGCGACCTGGACTGGGACTCGGACTGCGATTTGGACTTCTGACAACTGCCGCCGCGGCCTGTCTCACGGCAGTGCTGGCGATGGGCCAGCCGCTTCACGCGCAGGATGCCAATGCCGTGATCGCAAAGGTTAACGGCGCCGAAATCCGCCAGAGCGACCTGACCGTCGCCGAGGAAGAACTCGGACCCAGCCTGCAGCAGATGGACCCGGCGTCCCGCCGCGAGAATCTGATCTCGTTCCTGATCGACATGAAAATCGTCGCCAAGGCCGCAGAAGCCAAGAAAATCGGCGATACGCCTGACTTCAAACAGAAGATGGCCTTCGCCCGCGACCGGCTTCTGATGGACAGCCTGCTCGCGACCGAAGGCAAGGCCGCGGTCACCGACGAGGCCATGAAGAAGGTCTATGAGGACGCCACCAAGCAGGTTGCGGCTGAGAAGGAAGTCCACGCCCAGCACATCCTGGTTCCAACCGAGGAAGAGGCGAAGGCGATCAAGGCCGAACTCGACAAGGGCGCCGATTTCGCCAAGCTCGCGAAGGAAAAATCGAAAGATCCGGGTGCTGCCGACGGCGGCGATCTCGGCTTCTTTACCAAGGAGCAGATGGTGCCGGAATTCTCTGCCGTGGCCTTCGCGCTCGAACCCGGCAAGATCTCGGACCCTGTGAAGTCGCAGTTCGGCTGGCACGTCATCAAGGTCGAGGAAAAGCGCGACCGCAAGCCGCCGGATTTCGCGCAGGTGAAGGGCCAGATCCAGACCTTCGTGGTGCGCAAGGCGCAGGCTGACTACGTCACCAAGCTGCGCACCGAGGCCAAGGTCGAGCGCCTCGACAAGAAGGATGAGCCTGCGGCGGCTCCTGCCGCACCGGATGCGAAGGCGGCTCCTGCGGCGCCCGCGAAGAAGAAGTAACCGTCACGGTTTCGTCATCTGACGCAACACGACGTGCCCGGCCTCGCGCCGGGCATTTTCGTTTCAGTCTTCTGATTTCTCCTTGCGATTCAGCCCCACGTTGCGTTTGATGCGCCGCTGCTCAAACTCCGGATTGAAAATCAATGTCCACCGCCGTCTCGCCGCTCGCCCCGACCGATGTCCCCGACATGCCGCAGATCGACGGCGTGCGTCTTGCGACGGCAGCCGCCGGCATTCGCTACAAGAACCGCACCGACGTGCTGCTGGCACTGTTCGACAAGGGCACCACGGTCGCCGGCGTTTTCACCAAATCGAAATGCCCGAGTGCTGCGGTCGACTGGTGCCGTGCCAAGCTGAAAGGCGGCGAGGCGCGCGTGCTGGTGGTCAATTCCGGCAACGCCAATGCCTTCACCGGAAAAACAGGCAAGCAAGCGACCACGCTGACTGCCTCGATCGCCGCCAAGGCAGCCGAAACCACTGCGGCGAAAATCTTTCTGGCGTCCACCGGCGTGATCGGCGAACCGCTCGACGCGACCAAATTCAACGGCGTGCTCGGCGACCTTGCGAAAACTGCGACGCCTGACGGATGGGATAACGCTGCGCGCGCTATCATGACCACGGATACGTTTCCGAAAGTCGCGACCGCAACCGTCAAGCTCGGTAAAACAAAAGTCACCATCAACGGCATGGCCAAGGGCGCGGGCATGATCGCGCCGGACATGGCGACGATGCTGGCGTTTGTATTCACCGACGCGCCGATTTCAGCCGCTGTGCTGCAATCGCTGCTCAAGACCGGCGTCGAGGACACTTTCAACGCAGTCACCATCGATGGCGACACATCGACATCGGACACGCTGCTGGCATTCGCCACGGGGGCAGCGGCAGCACGAGGTGCGCCAACCATCAAACGCGCCAGCGATCCGCAATTGAAGGCGTTCACCAAGACGTTTCACGCGGTGCTGGCCGACCTTGCCGAACAGGTGGCGCGCGACGGTGAAGGCGCGCGCAAGCTGGTCGAGATCGTTGTCGAAGGTGCTGTCTCGAAGCCGTCCGCACGCAAGATCGCGATGTCGATTGCCAATTCGCCGCTGGTGAAAACCGCGATTGCGGGTGAGGACGCCAACTGGGGCCGGGTGGTGATGGCCGTCGGCAAGGCCGGCGAGCCGGCCAATCGCGACAAACTGTCGATCTCGTTCAACGGCATCCGCGTCGCCACCAAGGGCGCGCGCGATCCGTCATACGACGAGGCGGAAGTCTCAGGCCTAATGAAGCAGCCGAAAATCCAGATCAAGGTCGGACTCGGTCTGGGCAAGGGCCGCGACCGGGTGCTGACCTGCGATCTCACCAAGGAATATGTCGCGATCAACGGCGACTACCGCTCGTGATCAAGCTCACTCTCGTTGTCGCCTGCGCGCTGATCGACGCGGATAACCGCGTCCTGATCGCGCAGCGTCCCGAGGGCAAGACGCTTGCAGGATTGTGGGAGTTTCCCGGTGGCAAGCTGGAGCCTGGCGAGCGACCTGAGCCTGCGCTGATCCGCGAACTCAACGAGGAACTCGGCATCGCGGTGCAGGAATCCTGTCTGGCCCCGCTAACCTTCGCCAGCCACGGCTATGAGACCTTCCACCTTTTGATGCCGCTTTATATTTGCCGGAAATGGGACGGCACCGTCACGCCGCGCGAGGGCCAGCAACTGGCGTGGGTCCGCGCCAACAAATTGCGCGACTATGCGATGCCGCCGGCGGATATTCCGCTGATCGCGCATCTGACGGATTTGCTGCTGTAATTACTTTTGTTCGCGCGTCTTGTTGACCGCATCCGCCAGCGACATTTTCGCCGAGCCCGGCTTCAGTGGCTTCTGCTGGCTTTCGTGCGGCGCCCATCCCGACAGCCAGACGACGTCAAAAGTGGCACGGATGCGCCCGTCGGAATCGGAAAAGCGTTCAGCATAAATTTGCGCCATCTTGAGAAACGTGGCGCGGCGCGATGGCGTGCGGCGGCGCTCGTTGAGAATGTTGGTCGCGCCCATCCGCCGCAGATCCTGCATCAGGGCAAAAACGTTGTCGTAGCGCACGACAATGCGATCCACATCCGTCACAGGCAATGCGAAGCCCGCACGCTGCAACAACGCGCCCAGATCGCGCAGATCGGCGAACGGCGATACTCGCGGCGACACGCCACCTTCCATCTCTGATTCCGCCGCAGCAAACGATTGCCGCAACTCGGTCAGCGTTTCACCGCCGATCATCGCTGCGAGAAACAATCCGTCGGGCTTTAACGCACGGCGGATCTGCGCCATCGCGCCCGGCAGATCGTTGACGAACTGAAGTGCCAGCGCGGACACCGCGAGGTCGATGGAGGCGGGTGCAAGCGCCAGCGGCTCGTTATCGGAAATCGGCAACGCTACCGCACGCATGTGCCTGACGCCCCCGGTGAGCGCTTCGCGCACCCGGTCTCCGATGGCGCCCACATCGACGCCTTCGGAAAATTCACGAAGCACGGCCTGCTGCCGTTCCGCCATGTCGTCGGCAATACGATCGAGCAGAAACGACGCCGGCCCCAACTGCCGCGCGCGGTTCTGCCGGACCCGTAACAGCGAGCGGTCGAACAGTCGTGGAGGGATGTCGTTCGGTGACGAGGTCATATCCGGTAGGTACGCCCTTGGAGACTGGTCTGGCAATTCCCCCGCAAGCCCGCTTGTCACCGGCACCCACCGGCCCTAGCCTCGTGAGGCGGGGAAGATCATGTCGAGGCTGGAACAGCAGACATCGTCGCATTCTTCAAGCCGGTTGCGCAGCCGGCTCTTTGGCGCGCTCGGTGCCTGCGGCACCGCCCTCGCCGCGCTGCCTCGCGCTGCCCTCGACATTGCTTTGCCGACACTGTGCGTATCCTGCCGCGAGCCGGTCGCGGGCGAAGGCGTCTGCGCGGCGTGCTGGTCGAAACTGTCGTTCATCGCGCCGCCGTTCTGCGCGCGGCTGGGCATCCCGTTTGTCTACGATCCGGGGCCGGGCCTGCTGTCGATGCAGGCCATCGCCAACCCGCCAGCCTATCGGCGCGCCCGTGCAGCCGTGCGCTACGACGACGTGGCGCGGACGATGGTTCATGCTCTGAAGTATCAGGACCGCACAGATCTTGCGCCCACCATGGGCCGCTGGATGGCGCGCGCCGGTCAGGAACTTCTCGGCGATGCCGATGCACTTATTCCCGTGCCGCTGCACTGGCGGCGCGGATGGAGCCGCCGCTACAACCAGTCCGGCGCGCTGGCGAGGGTGATCGGCAAATCGTCGCATCTGCCGGTGGTCGGCAATGCCCTGCACCGGGTGCGGCCGACGCAGCAGCAGGTCGGTCTTTCCAAGGCGGACCGCGCGCTCAACGTGCAGGGCGCTTTCAAGGTGCCCCCGGAGCACAAATCTGCCGTACAGGGTCGCCGG
The DNA here is from genome assembly GCA_943368635.1 of Sediminibacterium ginsengisoli. GTDB lineage: Bacteria > Pseudomonadota > Alphaproteobacteria > Rhizobiales > Xanthobacteraceae > Afipia. The sequence goes on from CALRLJ020000011.1 coordinate 14,190, forward strand.
ATTGTGCTGATTGACGATGTTTTGACCTCCGGCGCGACAGCGGACGCCTGCGCGCACGCCTTGTTGCGGGCCAGGGCTGCGTCGGTGGATGTGCTGGTGTTCTCGCGGGTTGTGGACACGCTGTAACGCCCCATATAATTTGGGTTGTTCCCGTTTGCGCAAAGGCGAGCCATGTCTGCACAGATCGAAATCTACACCCGCCCCGGATGCGGTTATTGCAGCGCTGCGAAGTCATTGCTGACGCGCAAGAACGCCGCCTTCACCGAGTTCGACGTCGCGGTGGATCCGAACTGGCGCGCCGAAATGGTCGCGCGCTCCGAGGGCGGGACGACATTCCCGCAAATCTTTATCGACAAGGTCCATGTCGGCGGCTGCGACGAACTCTATGCGCTCGACCGCGAAGGCAAGCTCGATGGCCTGCTCGCCGGTCAGAAGGTGTCTTCATGACGGCCAGCATTGAAAGCGGCGCCCCGTTCACCGCAGCCATGGTGCAGATGCGGACCGCCTTGCTGCCGGAGACGAGCCTCGCGCAAGGGATCGCGTTGATCCGCGAGGCCAAGGACAAGGGCGCGGATTACGTCCAGACGCCCGAAGTCACCAACATGATCCAGCAGAACCGCAAGGCACTGTTTGAATTGCTCGCAAGCGAAGAAGACGACCGTTCGCTCAAGGCCTATCGCGAACTGGCGCGCGAGTTGAAAATCTATCTGCACATCGGGTCGATCGCGGTGCTTGCCACTCCCGAGCGCGCGGCAAACCGTTCGTTTCTGATTGCGCCGGATGGCAACATTCTCGCCAGCTACGACAAGATCCACATGTTCGACATCGAACTCGATGGCGGCGAAAGCTACCGCGAGTCCGCCAACTATCAGCCAGGCGAAACCGCCGTGATCTCCGATCTGCCTTGGGGGCGCATCGGACTGACGATTTGCTACGACGTGCGCTTTCCGGCGCTCTACCGTGCGCTTGCGGAGGCTGGTGCATCGTTCATCGCAGTGCCGTCCGCATTCACGGTCAGGACCGGCGAAGCCCACTGGAGCACGCTGCTGCGCGCCCGCGCCATCGAGAACGGCTGTTTCGTCTTTGCTGCCGCACAGGCCGGCAAACACGAAAGCGGCCGCGAGACCTATGGCCACTCGCTGATCGTCGATCCATGGGGCGAAATCCTCGCCGAAGGCGGCGTCGAGCCGGGCGTGGTGCTGGCGAAGATCGATCCCGCGAAGGTGAAATCCGTCCGCAAAAACATTCCATCCCTGCAGCATGGCCGCCGCTTCGGCTTCAGCGACCCGAAGGGCGGACCGGAGCATCTGCATCTCGTCCGGGGATCGGCATGATCCGCTATGCGCTGCGCTGTGAGCGCGGCCACGCATTCGAGAGCTGGTTTCAAAGCTCGGCGGCTTACGACAGCCAGCACAAGCGCGGACTTGTCGCCTGCCCATCCTGCGACTCAACCAAGGTGGACAAGGCGATCATGGCGCCGCGCATCACGCGCAAGGGCAAATCCAGGTCCGCACCGGAGCCGGTCACGGCACCCGCCGACGACACATCATCGAAATCGCTGGTGATGGCACCGCAGGAACGCGAACTTGTCACCAAGCTGAAGGAATTGCGCGATCATGTCCTGAAGAACGCGGACAATGTCGGCAACAAGTTTCCGGACGAAGCCCGCAAGATGCATTACGGCGACATCGAGCATCGCGCGATCTACGGCGAGGCCACCACCGAGGAAGCCCGCGCGCTGATCGATGAAGGCGTCGAGGTAGCGCCGCTGCCGGTGCTGCCGGGCGACAGGAACTAGATTCAACCCGCGAGCCGCCCAAAAGAGGCCAATATGACCTCCGATTCAATATCCTGGTCCGGCTCGTGGCAGATGTGGGCGGTGCTGTCGGCGATATTCGCCGCGCTTACCGCGATCTTCGCCAAAGTCGGCGTCGAAGACATCAATCCCGATCTCGCCACCTTCATTCGCACCATTGTCGTGCTGGCGAGCTTCGCGATCATTCTCTTCGCCACTGGACAATTCAGCGCGCCCGGCCCGATTTCGACGAAGACGTGGACATTCCTCGTCCTGTCCGGACTGGCGACCGGCGCATCGTGGCTGTGTTACTTTCGCGCGCTCAAGCTGGGCCCCGCCACACTCGTGGCCCCGATCGACAAACTCAGCGTCGTGTTGGTCGCATTGTTCGCTTTCGTATTTCTCGGCGAGCGCCCCTCGGCAAGTGGCTGGCTCGGGATTGCGCTGATCGCTGCGGGCGCTGCGCTTCTCGCGCTGAAGAAATAATTCAGCTTGCCACCAGCATCGCAACGCCGGCCAGTATCAGCGCGATGCCGGAAATTTCCCGCAACGACAGCGGCTGCTTCATCGAGTAGTAGGCCACGCCTTGCGCGAACAGCACCTCGACCAGCGCCAGCGTCCGCACATTCGCGGCGGCCGTGAGCGCGAAAGCGAGAAACCAGAACAACGACGCGAACGAACCCATGAAGCCCGCGAACATCGATGGCTTCCACAACCGAAAGATCGCGGTCATCGTTCCGGGCGCTCGCACGATCAGCCAGCCCGAGAGCACAATGGTTTGCATCAGCAGCGTCGCCACCAGCGTCACGCTCGCCGCCGTGACGAAGCTCACACCCGTGACATTGAGAATGGCGCCGCGATAGCCGACCGCTGACAACGCGAAGAACGAAGCCGCCACAAGACCGAGCACCGTGGGCTTCAGATTGCCGAACCCCTTCATGCCGCCGGGCCGCAGCGCAGTGATCACCACGCCGACTGTGGCGATCACAATGGCTGTGACCTTCAACACAGTCAGATGATCGGAGAGAAACACGAAGCCGAACATCGCCGCCTGAATTGCCTCGGTCTTGAGATAAGCCGTCGTCACCACGAACGAGCGCTCGTTCATCGCCATCAGCATCAGCGCTGTGGCAAGAATCTGCGCCATGCCGCCAACTACCAGCCACGCCCAGAAAGCGGCGTCGGGCCATGACAGCCGATCGCCGTTCACGGCGAGTATCACTCCGAGAAAGACCAGCGAGAACGGAAATCCGAACAGAAATCGGATATGGGTCGCGCCGAGCGTGCCGAGCTGTGCCGTCAACCCGCGCTGCATCGCATTGCGCACCACCTGCCCTGCCGCGGCCAGCAGAGTGAAGGGGATCCAGAGAAAGGCTGTGCTAATCATATGGGTGAGCGGGGTGACACAACAACTAGACCGCCGCTTCCGCGACCAGCATGTAATTCACGTCCATATCGGACGAGAGGCTCCAGCGGTCCGCCAGCGGATTGTAGACCACGCCCGCCTGATCGCTGATGGCCAGCTTGTTGCGCTCCAGATGATGCGTCAGTTCAGCCGGCGTGACGAACTTATCCCACTGGTGGGTGCCGCGCGGCAGCCAGCGCAGCACATACTCGGCGCCGACAATGGCCAGCGCGAAACTCTTCCATGTCCGGTTGATGGTCGATGCCACCATCATGCTGGACGGCTTGAGCAACGCCGTACAGCGATCGAGAAACATCCCGACATTGGCGACATGCTCGACCACTTCCATCGCCAGCACGATGTCAAAGCGTTCGCGCGGGTCCATGTCTTCGATGGTGGTGCAGCGATAATCGATCAGAAGATGGGAGCGGTCCGCATGCAGCTTTGCGACCGCGATATTTGTCGACGACGGATCGACGCCGATCACCTGCGCGCCGAGACGTGTCAGCGGCTCGCAGAGCAATCCCGCGCCGCAACCGATATCGAGAATGCGCAACCCCGCCAGACAATTCAGGCTCTTCGGGTTGCGGTCGAACTTGCGGCACGCCGTGTCGCGGATATAGGCCAGCCGCAGCGGATTGATCTTGTGCAGCGGCGCCATCTTGCCCTTCGGATCCCACCACTGTTCGGACAGTTGCGAGAATCGTGCGACTTCGCCGGGATCGACCGTGGACGCAGATGGAAAATTTGTGGTCATGCCGATGGTCTTGTCCGGTTGGCGCTTGTCGAGCCGAAAGAATCTTGCCGCTAGCGAGCCGTGATGTGGTTACGGAATTCGACCGGCGCACCGATCATCTTTATCGTCTTGGTGCCCTCCCCGACACCATTAACGGTGACATCTCCCCACCCAAAAAGCCGGCCCGCGATGCTTTGGCTGACATCGACACTTTCAATTTTATCCAAACTCATCTCGAAGGTCTGGCGCTTGATGAAGCCTTCCTTGTGAACCACCCGCAGCGACGTCACGTCGGTTTCCGTGGTCCAGCGCTGGAACCAGGCCCGAAACAGCAGGAAGCCGCCCAGAAGAGCCAGAAGAGCACTTAGCGCCAGCAGCGGCAGGATGATCCCGCCGCCCGAGCCGACCAGGCAGGCCCCAGCGACCGCCAGGCAGGCCAGACCCGGGACGTAAATGATCCCGTGAATCGTGGTGGAATACAGAACCTTCTCACCCGGCTGCAGAATATCGTCGATATAGCGGCCCATTCTCGTCCCGTGTTGCTTGCTCGCGACCTGATGGGTATGTATAGCCGCCTTTTCGGGGTCGTGCTGCCGTTTTGCGCGGAACAGGCTCCTGATGACAACCAACTTAACCGGGACAGCGCCATTCGTCGCGATAAGAGAACATGGGCCGCTTAGTCATGAAATTCGGCGGCACGTCTGTCGCCAACATCGAACGCATCCGCAACGTCGCGCAGCATGTGAAGCGCGAGGTCGATGCCGGCCATGACGTGGCCGTGGTGGTGTCGGCCATGTCCGGCAAAACCAATGAACTGGTGGGCTGGGCAACCGATGCCTCGCCGCTGCACGATGCGCGCGAATACGACGCCATCGTCGCCTCGGGCGAGCAGGTGACGTCGGGCTTGCTCGCCATTGCGTTGCAAGCGCTCGGCATCCAGGCGCGCTCATGGCAAGGCTGGCAGATTCCGATCCACACCAGCGACGCACATGCATCCGCGCGCATTACTGGAATCGACGGCAGCGAACTGATCAAGCGCTTCAAGGAGCGCAAGGAAGTCGCGGTGATCGCCGGGTTCCAGGGCATCCACGAGCCGACGGGCCGCCTGACCACGCTCGGCCGCGGCGGGTCCGACACATCTGCGGTCGCGATCGCAGCCGCAATTAACGCCGAGCGCTGCGACATCTACACCGATGTCGACGGCGTCTACACCACTGACCCGCGCGTGGTGCCGAAGGCACGCCGGCTCGAGAAGGTTGCGTTCGAGGAAATGCTGGAAATGGCGTCGCAGGGCGCCAAGGTGCTTCAGGTCCGCTCCGTGGAACTGGGCATGGTTCACAATGTGCCGGTGTTCGTGCGCTCGAGTTTCGACAAGCCGGAAGATATTGACCCCCACGGCACGCCGCCGGGAACGCTGATTTGCAGCGAGGAGGAAATCATGGAGAGCCAAGTCGTCACCGGTATCGCCTTCTCGAAGGACGAAGCCCAGATTTCCGTGCGCCAGATCGACGACAAGCCCGGCGTCGCCGCAGCCATCTTCGGACCGCTGGCCGATGCCAGCATCAATGTCGACATGATCGTGCAGAACGTCTCCGAGGACGGCAAGACCACCGACCTCACCTTCACCGTTCCGGCTTCCGAATATACCCGCGCCAAGGACACCATCGCCAAGGCCAGGGACAAGATCGGTTACAAGGCGATGGATTCGGCCACCGACGTCGCCAAGGTTTCGGTGATCGGCATCGGTATGCGAAGCCATGCCGGCGTCGCCGCGCAGGCTTTCAAGGCGCTCTCAGAGCGCAACATCAATATCCGCGCCATCACCACGTCCGAGATCAAGTTCTCGCTGCTGATCGACGCTGCCTATACCGAACTGGCCGTCCGGACGCTGCATACGCTCTACGGGCTGGATAAGGCCTAAATTCTTTCTACGCAGTCCGCCGCCGCGGCATTATGCCGGGGTCATTTTACTGGACAGCCTCTCATCTCTGGCAGGTGTTTTGCTTGGCAAAACCCGCCTCAATTCGATATAGCCTCAGGGCAAGACCCTTGCGCACGCGCCCTCGATTCTGGACCGTCAGATACGTCCGGAAGCTGCTTCAAGGCCGCGCGCGAGACATAAAAAGTCGTTATTTTACTTCTACTTAACGCTATCGCAGCCGGTCGCCGGCCGCGCTGGAGTTGCGGGTAAGGATGTCAACGGATGCGGAGCGCGCTGGGAGGCCCCCGCGTCTTGTTGAGACGGCTCCGCGAAGTGATGGCCGAACAGGTCAGCGCTCAGGAACGGCTCGACAAGATCGTGGTGCTGATCGCCGCCAATATGGTGGCGGAGGTCTGTTCGACCTACGTGCTGCGCGTCGACAACACCCTTGAACTTTATGCCACCGAAGGTCTGAACCGGGACGCGGTCCATCAAACCGTGCTGAACGCGCATGAGGGTCTCGTCGGCCTCGTGTCCAGCGAAGCAGCCCCGCTGAACCTGTCGAACGCCCAGTCGCATCCGGCGTTCTCCTATCGTCCGGAAACCGGCGAAGAAATCTACCATTCATTCCTCGGCGTGCCGATCCTGCGCTCGGGCAATACGCTCGGCGTGCTGGTGGTGCAGAACCGCGCCCACCGCACTTACGTCGAGGAAGAAGTCGAAGCGCTGCA
>CALRLJ020000012.1:0-20401 GCA_943368635.1 Sediminibacterium ginsengisoli
TTAATTCTGACTTGTCCGCGCCGGCGCAGGCTCTTTCAGCCGCACGCCGCGACCGCCGCCTTCACTGCGCGCGTTGTCGCCGATCAGTTCGACACCCGCGCGGTTCAGCGCATCGACCACCTTGGTCAATGAATCCACGATGCCGCGCACATTGCCGCCGCTGGCTTCCATCCGCTGAATGGTCGGAAGCGATACGCCGGCCAGTTCGGCGAGAGTCTTCTGGTCGAGACCCAGAAGTGCGCGCGCCGCTTTCATCTGCGATGACGTAATCACGATTAGGATTCCATTTCAGATGGTCATTATGCAACTAAAAAGCGGCTCTAATGATGTATAATACATCACCGAAAGCCGCTTGTATCGGTCAATTTTATGCGATGCCGGATCGCGCGGCCGGAAAGCGTTTCACCTCTCCCCGCCAGCGGAGAGAGGTGAAAGCCTCAGCCATGGTGCCTCGTTACGCCGCCGCGCGATGCGCGGCGATAATCTGGTCCGCCGCGCGGCCGGTCACTTCGGCCATGTGGTCGAACTGCCGGATGAAGCCGCCCGAACCCGCCGTCGCCGAACGCACCTCGACGATGAGATCGCCGATCTCGGCTTCGGGCATCATCGCCCGCACCCGGTCCCAGCCGATCCAGCCCTCGCGGGTGTCGAAGCCGAGAATCTGGCCGCGCCGTCCGGACAGGATCGAGTTGATCTTCGCGGTTGCGTCCGTCGGGCACACGATCTCGACCACATGGACCGGCTCCAGCAGCACCGGCAGACATTGCGGCAACGCTTCCGTGACGCCGATCCGCGCGGCGGTGCGGAATGCCTGATCGGATGAATCGACGCTGTGATACGAGCCGTCGGTCAGCGTCACCTCGATGTCGATCACCGGAAAACCGAGCGGCCCGCGCGTCATTCCATCGCCGACGCCTTCCTCGACTGCGCCGATATAGTTTTTCGGCACGGCACCTCCGACAATCTTTTCGCGGAACACCACGCCGCTGCCGCGCGGCAGCGGCTTGACGTCCAGCACCACATCGCCGAACTGGCCGTGACCGCCGGATTGCTTCTTGTGCCGTCCGCGCTGGGTGATCGTTTTGCGGATGGTCTCCTGATAACCCACCGGCGGCGCATGCTGCTTCACGGTGACGCCGAAGCGATCCTTCAACCGTTCCACCGCAACGCGCAGATGCATCTCGCCCTGCCCCCACAGCACCATCTCGTGGGTGAGAGGATTGTGGACGACGCTCAGGGACGGATCTTCCTCGACCAGACGCGTCAGCGCCTGCCCGAGCTTGACGTCGTCCTTGCGGTCGGTCGCCGCCAGCGCCGTCGCCAGCACCGGCGGAATCGCCACGACATCGATTAGCGCAGCGGGTGCTGTCTTGGCCGTCGTCAGCGTCTCGCCGGTTCTGACCGGATCGAGCTTGCCGAGCGCAATCGTTTCGCCAGTTGCAGCAGAGGTGCGCTTGCTGTCTGTACCGCCATTCGGCGCAGCGAGACCGGAGACACGTCCGCTGCCGCCGCCTGACGACAGCACGGTATCGCCGTCGGCGATCTCGCCGCGAAGCACGCGGGCCAGCGACAGCTTGCCGCCGTGTTGAAGATGCGTGGTCTTCATGACGTAGGCCAGCGCGGCCTTGTCGTCGGCGACGCCGAGCCGTTTGGCAGTGGCCGCAACGCCCGGCGCTTCATGACGCAGCGCCTTCATCAGGCGCAGCACGCCGTTCTCGCGCGTCGCGCAGCCGAGCAGCACCGGGCATATCTGTCCTTGGCGCAATTCGCTGGCGAGATCGTCGAATACTTCGTCGCGCGGCGGCGGAATATCTTCAAGCAACTGTTCGAGCAGCCGGTCGTCATGATCGGCGAGCTTTTCCAGCATGGTGAGCCGCGCTTCCTTCTCGCGGTCGAGATCGCCGGCTTCGAGATCGATCACCTCGGACGGCAGATGCTCGCGATAGACAAAAGCGCGCTCCAGCGCGAGATCGACGAAGCCTGCGATCAGATCACCCTTCCAGATCGGGATTTGCCGCAGCACCAGCGGCGTGCGCGATGCAGGCTGCAAGGTCGCCAGCGTTTCGCGGATTCGTTTGTTCGCCTTGTCGATCTTGTTGAGGAACAGGAAGCGCGGAATGCCGAGGTCTTCCAGTTCGCGCATGATGAGCTGCAACTGCGGCAGCTTGCGCTCGTCGGCCTCGCACACGATCACCGCGGCATCGACTGCGGGGAGCGCCGCGCGCATGTCGTGCGCGAATTCGACGGAGCCTGGACAATCGATGAAGGTATAGCTGTCGCCCATGAAGGTCGTGGTTGCGGCGGTCAATCCGACGCTCATACGATGGTGCCGCGCCTGCGGAGACTGGTCTCCGACGGTGTTGCATTCTTCGACGGTGCCTGCTTTGGGGATGGCCCCTGTCCGGGCCAGGATCGCTTCAAGTAATGTGGTCTTGCCACTCTGAAATGGGCCCACCAGCGCGATGCACCGGGGACCACGGGGACTTCTCAGGTTGTCTTGCCGTAGCGAGTCTTGTCCCATTTGCCGTCTCCCTGTCTGGAGCACGGCCCGCATCGAGATGGTCCCGGCGAAGTGCAATCCGGTCGCCGCCGGAACACTCTTACTTCATGTTGCGCGCATTCCGCTTCGCGCCAATCCCACTTCTGCTGAATGCGCTCATGCGGGTCGGCACAGGGATGGTCTCAAGGTGCGGCGCGGTTGGCAAGCGGGAACCATACCGCTGCGCAGCATCACGCGATCACCTAAAATTGCTGTCCCGTTGCGAACATGACCGAAAAAAAGCCCGCCATGACGGCGGGCCTTTTCGCGACGTGTATCGGAAATCAGAACCGGCCGGGGCGCAGTTCGAGGCTTTGCACGCCGCCCGCGACGCTCAGTCCGGTCTGGCCCTGCACACTGAGCGGCTGCAAGGCGAACGAGTTCTGCGAACCGCCGACCATGGCGTTGGCGCCGAGGCCGACACCGACGGCGGCGCTGGCGTTCACACCGGCATAATCTCCCGACAGGTCGCCCATTCCGAGTTGCACCGTCGGCGCGAACACCGCCCACGACAGCGCCGTCTCGGTGGTGATCCCGAGATCGACGCCGACCTTGGTGATGCGCGCGGTATAGAGATCGTCCGGACGGCCCTGCGAACGGAACACGCAGCCCAGATTGGTCACCGAACCGACAATCATGCCGACATTCGGACCGCCGCGGCATTCAAGCACGCCGGCCTGGGTACGCCCCGACTGTGCGTGAACGAGAACCGCCGACGCCACGAGGGCGGCCGAGGCAACGGACAGGAAGGTCGAAAGGCGGCGCATGGGATGTCTCCGGCTGAATGGCGCGAATTGAACGGACAATGTGAAAAGAAAGCCGGCATATCTAGTCACACCGTTTGGCAATGTTCAATCGCAGCCGCGTCACAGCCCTTAGAGAGTGACAAAAAAGGCCCGCATGTGCGGGCCTTTTCATTCCGTTTTGTTAACTCAACCGCCCGGAGCGTTTTCCGGCGAAGGGATACCGGCTCCGCGCAGATAGCGCGACCGGTAAAGCCCTTAGTGATGGCGGCGATGATGGCGCTTGTGACGGCGCGGCGCGAACTTCACCGGCTCGAGATCGAGGCCGACGACGCCGCCGGTCACGTTCACGCCGGTCTGGCCCTGCAGGCTGAGGGGCTGAAGCGCGAACGAGTTCTGCGAGCCGCCGATCAGCAGGTTGCCGCCGCCGCCGACGCCGAACGAAACGTTGCCGCCGACGCCGCCGTAATTGCCGGCGAGATCGCCGCGGCCGACGCGCTGGGTCGGCGCATGAACGGCCCATGCAAGGGTGGTGTTCTCGGTGACGCCGAGATCGACGCCGATGCGGGTGACATGCGCCAGGTAAGGCTCCGGCCGGCGGCCGCCGCCATTGAAGAAGCACTCAAGCGTGGTCGAGGATGTGATGATCATGCCGACGTTCTGGCCGCCACGGCATTCGAGCACGCCGATCCGCACGCCCTGCTGCTGCTGTGCGTTGGCGGTTGCGAACGAGGCGACGAGTGCCGCGAACGCGACACCGAAAAGTGAAGAAAAACGCATGGAATTGAACTCCGGCTTGCTTGTTGCGATTTGCCGGCGGACAAAAGGGAAGCGCCGTGTCAAAAACATGGCGGAATGCGATTATTCGATCACATCTCTGAAGACTTGTTAGGTTTCTAGTTTCTTCAGCGTGCTTGCGCCGCAAACCCGCTTACTGCGGCCTGTTTCCCTTCAGGAACGCCATTAAACGCTCATTCGCGCGACGGCCTAAAAGCTCCGCACCGGCAACGGTCAGGTGGCCGCCATCCCGATAAAGCCACAAGCCGTCCTTCACAACATCGCAAACGTCGGTGCAGAGGTAATCCTCCGGAAACAGAGTCATGACCCTATCGGAGTAGCGTGCCTGCACCCGGCTGAACATCCTGTTCCACGACGCAGTCAGGTTTTGGATCTCGGCGAGTGTCGGTGGCGAGCAGACTTGCGGCTGAACGATCGACAGACGGCTGACTTCAGTTTCGTATTTCCTGCATGACGTCAGTAACTCACCACCAACCAGCAGCACCTGCCGGTCCGGGCGTGCGATCAGTGCCAGCGTGCGGGAGAGCGCCGCTTCAATCACCTCATGAAACTGTGCGTCGGTTTCGGCTTGCAGCAACCGGCCATCATTGCCGGTCAGATTGCTGCGATAAAACCGCCACGCCTGCGCAATCAACACCGGCGCGGCGCTGCCGCGCACTTTATCGAGCGTAGCATCGCGGTGCGCTGCGCATTTCTCTGCGTTGGAAATATTGCCACGCCGGATGCCCTCGAGCATCATGCAGCCGCCGTAAGCGTAAGCCTCACCTCGCATGCCAAGCTTGAGCAACAACGGCTGCAACGCCGCCACATAATGTTGCGCGTAAGAATCGCCGATAATCTGGACGCTGAGCGGCCCGGCGACGTTGCCAAACGTACACGGATGTTCCGAGCACGGCGCGTAGCCAAAAGATTGCTTGTGCATGACGGCCTGCTGCGCCTCGCTGAATCGCCACGACCATCCGTCCTGGCGGAAAGCGATATGTGAGGGAATAGCGACCAGAGCGATTGCCACACCGCACGCGGCCAGAAGTTTCCAGAACTGCCTAGCCGCCTGCGGAGGCGATCGGAACGGCCGTTCGACCAGACGATAGAGCGCGATGGCGAGACCAAGGATGACGGCGAGAGCCAAGAGCTTGACCCAGAGCACATCCATCAAGTCGCCGACGACATGCCGGCCGAATACGATCACAGGCCAATGGCACAGATAAAGCGAATAGGAGATTTTCCCGATCCAGACCGCAGTAGGATTGCCGAGGATGCTCAACGATGCACGGCCGCGACCGCCATAGATCGCCAGCGCGGCTCCGGCGGCAGGAATCGCAGCGGTCAATCCGGGGAACGGCGTCGCCGCCGTGTAGACGATCATCGTTGCGCAAATCAGAAACAGCCCCGCCGCGAACATGACCATAGCCTGTTTGGGTCCGGGCAATCCGCGCCGCTCGGCCAGAACCACGATCGTTCCGAACGCAAACTCGAAAACGCGAAAAGGCGTCAGGTAGAAGACGGCGGCCACGTCGCGCGGAAGCACAAGTTGGGCGGCGATCAGGGATGCGGCAGCGAGCATCGCTATCGCAACGAAAAGGAAAGCCGAACTTTTCACCCTTGTTAAGAGCAGCAGCAACGCCGGCCAGAACAGGTAGAACTGTTCTTCCACAGACAACGACCACAAATGCAGCAGCGTCCGCTCGTCGCTTGAGGCGGCGAAATAGTCGTGGGCGCCTTTCCAGAACCGGATGTTGACGATGGAGAACAGCGACGAGACCACATCGCCGGCCAGCACCCGCAACTGTTCGGGGGAATACAACACCAGCCCGACCGCGAACGATGCCGCGATGGTGACGAACAGCGCCGGAAAAATTCGCCGGATACGGCGCTCGTAGAAAGTCAGCAGCGAGAAGCTGCCGCCTCGCAGGTCGTTCAGGATGTTTCGCGAAATCAGATAGCCGGAAATGACGAAGAACACGTCGACGCCGACGAATCCTCCGGGTACGGCCGAGAACCTGAGATGACAGAAGATGACGCCGAGAACCGCGATACAGCGCAGGCCATCAACGTCGGGACGATAGTCGCCGTGAGCGAAATGTCGAGGCGCGGTCACGACAGCAGCCCCGGCATCTCGTCAGCGTCTTATCGCAAATTGCCGCAGAACCGCTGGATCCGTTTGCAGGCTTCCTCGAGATCCGACGTTTTCGTGGCGTAGGAGATGCGAAACGCCGGTCCGAGCCCGAATGCGGACCCCTGAACCACCGCCACACCTTCCGTCTCCAGAAGCTCGGTCACGAAATCTTCATCGGTCGCGAGCTTTTTGCCCGACGGCGCGGTCTTGCCGATGGTGCCTGCGCACGACGGATAGACATAGAACGCACCTTCCGGCCGCGGGCAATCGATGCCGTTGGCCTGGTTGAGCATGGCGACCACGAGATCGCGGCGTTCCTTGAACACCGCGTTGTTGGCCGGGATGAACTCCTGCGGACCGTTGAGCGCCTCGACAGCCGCCCATTGCGCGATCGACGACGGGTTCGAGGTCGACTGCGACTGGATCGTTGCCATTGCCGCGATCAGCTGCTGCGGGCCACCCGCGTAACCGATGCGCCAGCCGGTCATGCAATAGGCTTTCGAGACGCCGTTCACCGTCAGCGTGCGGTCGAACAGTTTCGGCTCGACCTGCGCCGGGGTTGTGAATTCGAACTCGTCGTAGACGAGATGTTCGTACATGTCGTCAGTCATGATCCAGACATGCGGATGCTTCACCAGCACGTCGGTGATCGCCTTCAGTTCCGCCCGCGAATACGCCGACCCGGTCGGGTTCGACGGCGAGTTGAGAATGATCCACTTGGTCTTCGGCGTAATCGCCTTCTCGAGCGCGGCGGCTTGCAGCTTGAAATTGAATTCAGCGGTGCAGACCACGGGCACGCTTTCGCCGCCGGCCAGCGCCACCATTTCCGGATAGCTCACCCAGTACGGTGCCGGGATGATGACCTCATCGCCGGGGTTCAGCGTCGCCATCAGCGCGTTGTACAGCACCTGCTTGCCGCCGGTGCCGACCGTGATCTGGTTCGGCTTGTAGGTCAGGCCGTTCTCGCGCTGAAACTTGGCGATGATTGCCTCTTTCAGTTCGGGAATGCCGTCCACCGCGGTGTACTTGGTCTTGCCGGCTTCAATGGCGTGGATCGCCGCCAGCTTGATGTTGGCGGGCGTGTCGAAGTCCGGCTCGCCGGCGCCGAGGCCGATGACATTGCGGCCCGCGGCTTTGAGCTGACGTGCTTTATCCGTGACCGCGATGGTCGCGGACGGCTTCACACGGTCAAGCGCAGCGGACAGAAACGGCATCGTTTTCTCCTGAGGATGGTGTTGGATCGCGAAGGCCCGGATTCGCGGATTTCGTGGGCGAGGCACCCTAAAACGAGCGACGTTGCATCGCAAGAAGGTTCCCGCAACTAACACGAATTGTTCAAAATAAACGGATTTTCCCGGCGGTTTGAACGTGTCATGACAGGATAAATTCCGATTATGTCCAGCCGTTCGGCGAACCCATTGCCAAATTCCCTCGAGAACAGCGAACGACTCGCGGAGCTTTCCGCAACCCATCTGATGGATTCGGCTCCTGAGGAGCCATTCGACCGCCTGACGCGCTTGGTCACCCGCCTGCTCGGCGTGCCCGTATCGCTGGTGTCGCTGGTCGATGACCGCCGGCAATTCTTCAAAAGCCAGCAAGGTCTGGACGGATGGGCCGCAGAACAACGGCAAACTCCGCTGACCCATTCGTTCTGCCAGAATGTCGTGATCGACCAGGCGCCGCTGATCGTTAACGATGCCGAAAACGATGCCCGCGTCTGCGACAACCTCGCGATTCCGGATCTCGGCGTGAAGGCCTATCTCGGCGTTCCCCTCACCCTGCCATCGGGCCATGTCATTGGCTCGCTGTGCGCCATCGATTCAACACCGCGCGAATGGTCCGACAGCGACTTGAAAACCATCAGCGATGTTGCCGGCATTGCGATGAGTGAGATCGGCCTGCGCCGCGAAATCGGGATGCGGCGCGAAGCGGAAGACAATCAGGAACTCCTGATCGCCGAATTGCATCATCGCGTGAAAAACACGCTGGCGACCGTTCAGGCCCTGATTCAGTTGAGCCTGACCTCGTCGCCGACGATGGCCAATTTTCGCGACACCATCGGCGTGCGGATCGCATCGCTGGCCAACACCCACACCCTGTTGACGCACAAGAGGTGGCGCGCAATTTCATTCCGCGATCTTTTGATGAGCGAACTTGAACCTTATGCCCAGCCGGGCCGGATCGTGCTGGACGGCGAGGATTTCGACCTCGGTGCGGAGGTCGCAACCACCGTCGGCATGGTTATCCATGAACTCACAACCAACGCCGCCAAGCACGGCGCGCTGTCGTCCGCGGACGCAAAGATCGCCATCACGTGGCGGACTGAGAAACATCCGGACCGGTCCGGCGTGAACCTGGATCTGACGTGGCGTGAGACCGGCGGTCCTTCCCCGTCCCACGACGGCAAGGGATTCGGCTCGACCCTGATCGAACGCCTGATCGGCAAGCAGTTCGGCGGCACCACCGCGTTCGATTTCGCGGCTGAAGGCCTGACGTTCCGCGCCAGCTTCGTCGTGCCCGCGCCGATATAAACCGGCTGAAACCGGGCTTTTCCAGCGCCTTTCTAACCAAACCTTAAACCCGTTGGCCTTAATTCGTCACCGCAGCCGTAGTGACGGATCGAGTGGATGAATTCTTTCTTGCAGTCTTTCGTGCAACGGGCACGGACCGGAAGCTGGCTTACGCCGGGCCGCATCCGTGGCTATGCCCTGCTGGTGCTCGCCATCTCGCTGGCCGGACTGATCGGTCTGCTTGCGACCTCGGATCATCTGATCGACCGCAACGGCAAGCCGATCGGAACCGATTTCTCCAACGTCTATGCCGCCGGTGTCCTGACGCTGTCGGGCAAAGCTCCCGACGCCTACGATCCGGCACTCCAGCATGCCGCCGAAATCGCCGTGTTCGAAGGCCGCGACGTGCCCTTCTTCGGCTGGCACTACCCGCCGTTCTTCCTGATGGTCGCCGCATTGCTGGCGCTGATGCCTTACGTCTTCGCGCTGGTGTGCTGGCTCGCGGTTTCACTTCCCGCTTTCCTGGCGGCGGTTCATGCCATCGTGCCCCGGCGCGAAACGTGGCTGGCAACGGCGGCGTTTCCCGCTGTGTTCGTCAATGTCGGCCACGGCCAGAATGCGTTTTTCACCGCAGCGCTGCTCGGCGGATTTCTCACTCTGCTGGAGCGGCGGCCGGTGCTGGCCGGTGTACTGCTTGGTCTCCTGTCCTACAAACCGCAATTCGGAATCCTGATTCCTCTGGTGCTGCTCGTGACCGGACGCTGGACCACGATCCTCAGCGCGGCCGTCACCGTGGCGGCGCTGATCGGCGCGTCCACTTTGCTGTTCGGGATGAGTGTCTGGCACGCCTTCGCCGAGTCCGCGACCTTCACGCGAACCATTGTGCTGGAAGCCGGCGGCACCGGCTGGGAGAAAATTCAGTCGCTGTTCTCCGCGGTGCGAATGTGGGGCGGTGGAATCGAAACGGCCTATGTTGCGCAGGGCGCGCTGGCGCTGGCGCTCGCCGCCAGCATCGTCTGGCTGTGGCGCTCGCAGGCTGCGTTTGAACTGAAGGCCGCAGCACTCGCGGTCGCAAGCCTGCTCGCGACGCCCTATGTGCTGGACTACGACATGGTGGTGCTCGGCATCGCGATTGCGTTCCTCGTCCGCCACGGACTGACGCGCGGCTTCCACGCTTACGAATTGTCGTTGCTGGCGCTGGCCTGGGCCGTGCCGTTTCTCACCCGCAGCATCGCAGGACTGAGCGGCATACCACTCGGCCTCATCGTCATGCTCGCGCTGTACGCCATGACGCTGCGGCGCGCAGCGAGCGACCTCGGCCTCAATTCAATCGGGAGCAGCCGCCTTGTCAAAGCTTGACCGCGTTCGCGACGAAATCGACGATCTGTTTCCGCACAGCGCGATGGTGCGCAACCGTTCGATCGCCATCCTGCTGCCGTGCTACAACGAGGAAGCCGCAATCGCTGCCGTCATCGACGGCTTCAAGCGCGCGCTGCCCGGCGCGCGAATCTACGTCTATGACAACAACTCCACCGACGGCACCTACGATGCGGCCGCTGCGGCAGGCGCCATCGTCCGGCGCGAAGTGCTTCAGGGCAAGGGCAACGTCGTCCGCCGCATGCTGGCCGACATCGATGCCGACATCTACATCCTCGCCGATGGCGATGCGACCTACGATCCGACCGCAGCAGGCGCGCTGATCGAGGCGCTGGTGACGCGCAACCTCGACATGATGGTTGGCACCCGCAACGGCGGCGACGGCGCATTTCCGCCCGGCCACCGCTTCGGCAATCGCCTTTTCAACGGCATCCTGGCGCATATGTTCGGCGACGGCTTCACCGATATTCTCTCGGGCTACCGCGTGCTGTCGCGGCGGTTCGCGAAATCGTTTCCGGTCACATCGAGCGGATTCGAGATCGAGGCCGAACTGTCGGTCCACGCGCTCGACCTCAAGATCGCGACGGGTGAAATGCCGTTGCCCTATGCGACGCGGCCGGAAGGATCGCAGAGCAAGCTGCGGACCTATCGCGACGGCACCCGCATCCTGCTGACGCTGATCAAGCTCTATAAGGAAACCCGCCCACTGCGTTTCTTCAGCGCAATCGGCGCGATGCTGCTGATTATCTGCGCCGGACTCGGCGCGCCGCTGATCGTCACTTATTTGGAGACCGGACTGGTGCCGCGGTTTCCGACCGCGATTCTCGCCGCCGCCATTGCGCAGCTCGGCTTTCTCTCCTTTGCCATCGGTCTGGTGCTCGAAGCCATCGCGCAGGGCCGTCGCGAGGCAAAACGCATGCGCTACCTCGATCTTGACGCAGTTGCGAACAAATCCTGACGATCACGGATCGGATGCCGTTCTTTCACGCCGATTTGCGTGAAATTGACGCGCCTGCTGCCGTTCCGCAGAATAAAATCGCCGGCACGCGCATGGCTGTGAGCGATTTGACTTTTTCTAACGCGAAGGCCTTGCAGCACGCGGCCCGGAACCTCATTGTTACATCGATCTTGAGGTTGGGCCTTGAGGATCGGGTCTTGAGGTCGGGGCCGCACAGCACGGCAGCGGATACCATTGCCGCTGACGGTATTTTCGAAAGCCTGCATGTACAAACTTTACTCGATGCAACGTTCCGGCAACAGCTACAAGGTTCGCCTTGCGCTGGCGCTGTTGAACGCGCCCTACAAGGCCATCGAGGTCGACATTCTGCGCGGCGAAAGCCGCACGCCGGAATTTCTCGCGCGCAATCCTTCAGGACAGGTGCCGCTGCTCGAAGTGGCCGATGACCGCTATCTCGCGGAGTCCAACGCAATTCTCTGGTATGTCGCCATCGGCACATCGCTCGCGCCGGAAGATCGCATCGACCGCGCGCAAGCGCTGCAATGGATGTTCTTCGAACAGCACGCGCTGGAGCCGAGCGTCGGCGCTGCCTATTTCTGGCTGGTGCTGGTGCGTGGCGGCCGCGACCTGCAAACCCATTCGCTGGAAGACTGGATGGAGCGGGGCTACGCCGCGCTGCGGGTGATGGAAAATCACCTCAAGACCCATGACTATTTCGCGGCGGGTCATCTCACCGTCGCGGACATCGCGATGTACGGCTACACCCATGTCGCTAACCAGTGCGACTTCGACCTCTCCGGCTATCCGTCGGTGAAGGCCTGGCTGAAACGGGTCGAGCAGGAGCCGCGCTTCGTCTCAATGGCGTGGCGCCCGGCCGAGATTGCGGCCCCGGAAACCGCCCCCGGAACCGAGGCCGGGCTGACGGCCGAGGCCTGAAGCAGGCCGAATCGATTTGGGATAACGGGCATAACCCGCTGATTTCCCTGCACTTGCCCTGCTTCCGCCACGTTTAGCGCGCCCGCGCCGCAATCTTGACAGCGATTCCTGAGACATTCGGGCCATAGTGATTCGCCGCCCGATTTGAGGATTCACGACCATGATCCGGTCGCCCGTTTCAGGAACTGGTTTTGGAATGCGGTCCGCGCGCATTGCGTCGTCCCGACTGTCGAATGCTGTCGCCGCCTCGCTCGCGGTGGCATCGTTGTCATTGTGCCTGCTGGTCACCGTCACGGCGTTGTCGATCAAGGTCGTGGCTGCCATGCCGATTGCTGGCTGAGACCACTTACTCCCTGCGCACAGAAACGATCCCGCGGCCGCACGCCGGTGCGCGCGGTGGAGAGAACCGGATGAAGGTGCCACTGGTTGTGGTTTCAGCGACTCTGACGCTGGCGATCGTCCTTCTCGGAGGATTTTTGATCGCGACGCAGGCGCGCGGCCAAAGCATCGCGGAGCCGCCGTTGCGCTGTGTCACAGCTCAACTCACGACCATTTGTGGAAAATGAAAAACGCGCCGGCTGCGATGAATGCAAAGCCGAGTGCATGATTCCAGCCGAGCGGCTCTTTCAAATACAGCACCGAGAAACCGGCGAACACCACCAGCGTGATAACTTCCTGCATCGTCTTGAGCTGCGCTGCCGAATAGACCGCGCTGCCCCAGCGATTGGCCGGCACCGCCAGCCAGTATTCGAAAAAGGCGATACCCCAGCTCACCATGATGACGAGCGGCAGCGAATGTTCCTTGAACTTGAGATGACCGTACCAGGCGAAGGTCATGAACACGTTGGAAGCAAGCAGCATCAGGATCGGCAGGACATACGGCGAGACCGTCGTGGGCATGGGCATCCTTTCAGCGAAAAATATCCATGCAGGCTAATGGCGAAGCGCCTTGTGGACAACTCACCCTGTCACAACGCTGTTACGCTTCGACCCTAGCTTGCAGACGGCGCGCGATCTGCCCCCCGTCATCGGTCGCGCGTTCGGGCGGTCCCCGGTCGCGTAAATCCCCTCTGCGCCATATCCGGCCGGGGCCGCACTTTTTTCACCCGGAACCATCGCCGGCCCGCTGTGTGTTTCGCTTTCACGGAATGCGGCGCGTCATCTATACTGTGCGCTCAATGCATCAATCGGTGCCGGCTCCTTTAATACCGATACACAGGTCATGATCCGCACCGCCTACGTTGCCATCGTTATGTTTGCCGTAGCCCTGCTGCTGTTGCCGTTCCAGTTGGCCGGCATCCTGTTCAACAGCAGGCTTCAGCGCATCGTGCCCCGCCTGTTTCATCGCGCCGCCTGCGCCGTGATCGGCATTCGCATTACGCAAGTCGGTGAACGCACGCGCGAAAGCCCGGTGCTGATCCTGTCGAACCACGCCTCGTGGCTCGATATTATCGTGCTTGGCGCCGTCGCGCCGGTGGTATTCGTCGCCAAGTCCGAAGTCGCCAATTGGCCGCTGTTCGGGCATCTCGCGAAATTGCAGCGGACGATTTTCGTCGAGCGTGAACGCCGCCACAAAACCGGCGATGCCGCCCGCGCCATGGGCGACCGCCTGCTCGGCGGCGATGCCGTGGTGCTGTTTCCCGAGGGCACGTCGAGCGACGGCATTCGGATCCTGCCGTTTCGCTCCGCGCTGATCGGCGCGGTGCATCATGCCATCGGCGATTCCACCCATCATGACCGCGTCACCGTGCAGCCGGTATCGCTTGCCTATGTGCGCTACGGCGGCGTTCCTGTCGGCCGTGCGCTGCGCGACAAGGTCGCGTGGTACGGCGAGGTCGAACTGGTGCCGCATCTGCTCGGCGTGTTCGCGTCGGGGGCGGTCGATGTCACGGTGAGCTGGGGCGAGCCGATCGGTTACGGCATGGATGCGAACCGCAAGACGATCGCGCGGGATGCCGAAAACGCGGTGCGGCGCATGACGGCGCGCGCTTTGCGCTCGCCTGCCGCGGCGCCGTCAGGTACGACAGAGGTCACGCCTCCCGCCGTTCCGGCACTCGAGCAAACCTGACAGGACAGATCATGGAAATCAGAAATCTGGGCGGCTCCGGCCTGCGCGTGTCCGCGGTCGGCCTCGGCTGCAACAATTTCGGCCAGCGCACCGATCTGGAAACCTCGCGCAAGGTGATCCACAAAGCGATCGATCTCGGCATCACGCTATTCGACACCGCCGACATCTATGCCGGACGCGGCGGCTCGGAAACCGTGCTCGGCGAAGTCCTCGGCGACCGCCGCAAGGACATCGTGCTAGCCACGAAATATTCCAAGGCGATGAGCGACGACGGAACCAAGCAAGGCGCGTCGCGCCGTTACATCATGAATGCAGTCGAAGACAGCCTGCGCCGGCTGAAGACCGATTACATCGATTTGTATCAGCAGCACGATTTCGATCCGCTGACGCCCATTGAAGAGACGCTGCGCGCGCTCGAAGACCTGATCCGTCAGGGCAAGGTGCGCTACATCGGGTGCTCGAATTTTCCAGCATGGCGCATCGCCGAAGCGCAGCTCACCGCGCGCGGCATCAACACCCACGCTTTCGTGTCGTGTCAGGACGAATACAGCCTGATCGTGCGCGACATCGAGAAGGATCTGCTGCCCGCAGCGCAGGCCTACAATCTGGGCCTGCTGCCGTTCTTTCCGCTGGCAAGCGGGCTTCTGACCGGGAAGTACAAGCGCGGCGAGACCGCGCCCGCCGATACACGCTTCGCCAAGATGAAGTATCTCAGCGACCGCTACATGACCGAAGCGAATTTCGACATCGTGCAGAAGCTGCAAGACTTCGCGAACGCACGCGGCAAGACCATGCTCGAGCTGGCGTTCTCGTGGCTGGCGTCACGGCCGCAGGTGTCGAGCGTAATCGCGGGCGCGACACGCGTGGAGCAAATCGAACAGAACGCCAAAGCTGTCAGTTGGAAGCTGACGGCGGAGGATCTGACGGAGATCGATCAGATCACGACGGGCTGATTAGACGACCAGCCCCTGCACCGCCTTCACCGCACCACTGTCCGGAAACACGGTTTCCGCCAGCACGCGGTCGCCGAGGCCGAGGTGATCGCGCAGCACGCCCTTGATGACGCCGCGCAGGTCGGCGGTCGGCTTGAGATCGCGGTTCTCATAGAGGTTCGCGATCTTCAATCCCGGCCAATCGGAAATCACCCGCCCGCCGTTGACCGCGCCGCCCGCGAGCAGCGCAATCGTGCCGGTGCCGTGATCGGTGCCATCGGTGCCGTTGATACGCGCGGTACGCCCGAACTCGGTAGCAACCACGATCACCGTGTCGCGCCAATGTTCGCCGAGGCCGCTCTCGAATTCAGCCAGCGCGCCATCGAGACCTGACAGCAACTGCGCCAGCCGCCCGACCGGACCGCCTTCGTTGGCGTGGGTATCCCAGCCGTCGAACGCCAGCGCGGCAATACGCGGACCGTCATCCGCCGCCATTACGCGCGCAGCACCCTTCGCAGCCAGCCGCATCCGTGACGCGCCGTTCATACCGGGCTTCGGCTTCATGCTGTCATCGCGCGCGGCGATCTTGTCGATCTGTAACCCTTGCGACAGCGCAGCAGCCAGCGCCGGATCGCGGTGGTTGTAGAGATTGACCAGGCGCATCGCAGTATCGTCGGCGGCCTGCGGCAGATAGGGCGGCACCCAGCCCACAGTCGGCGCAGCCCCGCGCAGCACCAGCGGCGTGGTCGGTCCGACCGCGAGCCCGCTCATCACGCGCTCGCCGCGCGGCAACGCCTCCAGCGCACGATTGAGCCAGCCGCTTTGCACGCGGCCCGGCCCGCCAAAGCCGCTTTCCAGCACATCCTGTCCGTCGAAATGCGAGCGCTCGCGATACGCCGTCGCCACCGCATGAACCACCGCGGCCTTCTTGTCTTTATACATGCGCGCGAATTCCGGCATCGACGGATGCAGCCCGAAAAACGAATCGAGCGCGGTGGCGGGATGTGCGCCGCCAAGCGACAGCGCCAGCGACCCATGCAGGCCTGCGTAATCGGGATCGCCGATGGGGGCGACGGTGGCGAGGCCATCCAGCGCGCCGCGCAAAATAATGGTGACGAAACGCGGATCGCGGCCATCTTTGGCGCGCGCAAATTTCGGCAGGTAGGCCCATGCGGCGAACGTCGCCGACCCCAGCAACAGCGAGCGCCGCGTCAAGCCTCGCGCCGTGTCGCTTTCGCAGCAATCGACCGGAACGTGCGACATGCTCATCTCCTCTGGAATTCTGGCGACATCAGCAGCAGCGCGAACGCCTGCTGCCGCGACTCGGCCCGCTCGATGGTCTGCCGTGTCTCGGCGGATGCGGCATCGCCCGCTACGACGTCGAGCAGCGCGCGCGGGTCCATGCTGTCGGCCACGCGCGACGAAATCTGCGACGCGATATCGAGCCGGAGTTTCAAGCCTTCCTGCGCGGCCCAGGCCGCATTGGTATCGGCGAAACCGTTCGGGCCAGCGGGCGTCCACAGCGGCTGGCCGAGCACGTTCAGCCCGCCGAGATAACGCTGCGGATCTTCGGGAATCCGGCCCATCATTCGTCCCGTCGCCACCAGATATTCATACGGCATCCGGATTTTGGTCATCGGCGCGCGCCACGCCTCGTCGGCATCGACCAGCGCCAGCGTCATCGCGCGCAGATCGCCGCCGGTCTTTTTGAATGTGCTTTCGAGCTTTGCCACCAGTGCAGGCGGCGGATCGTCGGCGACAAAGTGGCGCACAAATTTTGTGGCGATGAATTTCGCAGTGGATGGATGCCGCGCGATGTCGGCGAGTGCCGCTTCGCCCTGTGCGAGGCCGGTGTCCTCATAGACCTTGCCGAGCAGCTTTTGCGGCCCCGGCTCATGGGCATTGGCAAAGAAAATGAAGTTGCCGGTTGGCGCGAGCTTGCCTTCCCGCCCCGAGAAGGTCCAGCCGGTGATGATCCGCGCCAGCGACGTCACGTCGTCCTGCGTGTAGCCGCCGTTCACGCCGAGCGTATGCAGTTCCATGATTTCGCGGGCGAGATTTTCATTCAGGCCCTTCTTGCGATTTTGTCCGGCGCGCGACTGCGGGCCGAACGAGCGCTGATTGTCGAGAAAGAAAAGCATCGCCGGATGTTGTTCCACCGCGCGCAGCATCTCGCCGAAATGTCCCAGCACATAAGGCCGGATCGCCTCACGCTCGAACGCGCCGGACCAGATCCGCGCCAGTTCACCCTTGTTGGCGGAGGTGCAGAAATGGTTCGACCAGAATGTCACCAGCCGCTCGACGAAACCGCATTCCGCCATCGTCGCGCGCTGCAACCGCGCCAGCGCTTCGGCACGAAATGTTTTCTGAATGATGTTGAGCGGCTTCGGCGGCTGTTTGGCCGGCGGTGCATTCTGCATCTCCGGCCGCATCGTATCGGGCGAAACCATCGTGGAGGCCCCGGCCGGCGGTATCGCCTCCATTTTCGCATCGGCCTGCGGTCCGGTGGGTTTGCTGTCCGGCACAGCCGCCATCGCCGCTGCCGTTTTCGCAGCCGCCGCGCGTTGCTGCTTCACATCCTTTTGATAATCGAACACCGCCTGCGCGAGCGCCGGTGCGGGCAGCAATCCCGGCGCATCGAGCAGCGCCGCGTTGGGCCGGCCCAGTTCTGCCTTCACGAACCCGCGCGGATCGGAGGCCGCACTGGAAAAGTCGCTGGCAGCACCGCCCCGCGCGCCGAAGCCGAACCGGTTGAGCGCGACGAGAGCGCCTTGGGGGTCACGCGCCATTGCAGGATCTCACGGTTGATCTCGCCGAACGGTTGGCCGAATATGAATCGCCTGCGCGAATTATGCGCCATGGCCGCCTGAACGTCACATGAAGGATTCGGCAAAATCGTGAACCGTATCGTGACAAAGCCGTCAGATACTCCCGCAGCGCAACGGACGTTGAGCTGCGCCCGTTGCGGAACCGCGTTCACCTGCGACCTGTCCGGCCATTGCTGGTGCATGGACGAGACGGCGAAGCTGCCGTTGCCCACCAAGGGCGAGGACTGCCTGTGCCAGGCTTGCTTGCGGGCGGCGGCAGAGCAGCCATCCGTCATTCCGGGGCGCGAGTAAAACGAGCGAACCCGGAATCCATATTCTCATTCTGGATTCCGGATCGGCCCGCTTCGCTGGCCGTCCGGAATGACATTGCATCTTAGTATTCTACGCCGCGTAGCCCGGCGAATTGCGCGCCATGCCGCCGAATGCGTCGAACAACCGCTCGCGCCAGGTGTAAACCGGATCGTCTTCCTTCAGCAACTTGAACGGACTGGTCGCGCGCGCCCACTGGAACGGTCCGAACACGATGTAGTCGGCATAATTCGGCGACGCGCCGCCGAGATAGGCCTGCGTCTTCAGCGTCAGCCGCATCGGCGTGAGCGCATTGCGAAACGCCTCGACAGCCACGTCGCGCGTTTCAGCCGCCTGTTCCAGCGTTTTGCCGAGACGCGCCTCGCGGGTTTTGCGGAAATAGACCTGATCCGCAGGACGCAGCAGGCCATGAATGTCCGCCGCGATCATCGGGAAGATGCCGCCGAGCACAGCCGTATCGCCCCACCAGTTCAGCATCCGTCCCATGGCGCGACCGCCTTCCCCGCCGAACAACGAGGGACGATCGGGATAAGTGTCTTCCAAATAATTCGCGATCGCCCATGAGTCGGCCACCGACGTCTCACCGTCGATGAATACCGGCACCTTGTCCGACTGATGCGGCGCGATGGCGTCCTTTTCGGTAAAGCGCCACGGGATCGTCTCGGCCTTGAGATCCTTGTGCGCCAGCGCCATCCGCGTGCGCCAGCAATACGGGCTGAACACGCGCTCGGAATCGGTGCCGCAGAGTTCGAAAAGCTGACGCGTCATCGCTCAGGCCTTCACGACAGAGGCGGTCTGCCCGAACAGAATCTTCTTCTGTTCGTCGGTGGAGATCGTCGGGCTGGCATTGACCGTGGGGCCGATTGCATAGGCGCGCACCGTCGCGGGCTTTGCCCTGATCGCCTCGAACCAGCGCTTGAGATGCGGGAAGTCCTCAAGCTTCTGACCCTGCCGCTCATAGGGCACGATCCATGGATAGGCCGCCATGTCCGCAATCGAATACTCTTCAGCGACATACTCGCGATCCGCGAGGCGCTTGTTGAGCACGCCGTAAAGCCGGTTGGTCTCGTTGACGTAACGGTTGATGGCATAGGGAAGCTTTTCCGGCGCATAGACATTGAAGTGATGGTTCTGGCCGAGCATCGGACCGAGGCCGCCCATCTGCCACATCAGCCACTGCAGCACGTCGAAACGTTTGCGCAGATCGGACGGCATGAACTTACCGGTCTTCTCGGCCAGATAAATCAGGATCGCACCCGATTCGAAAATCTTCACCGGCGCGCCGCCATCGGTCGGCGCGTGGTCGATCATCGCGGGCATACGGTTGTTCGGCGAGAACGCCAGGAACTCTGGCTTGAACTGATCGCCGGTGCCAATGTTGACAGGATGAATTTTGTATTTGAGGCCGGTTTCTTCGAGAAACATCGTGATCTTGTGGCCGTTCGGGGTCGGCCAATAATACAGATCGATCATCTTGAGCGTCCTTTTCAGTCATCGCCGCGCGCCCCGCCGAAGCGGGGGTTGATTAATGCGAATGCATGAATCTCCCCAGACGCGCTCCAAGTCAATGGCTGCCGGGCGCTTCTCAAGCAAAAGTCATTATCGGTTCCGCCGATTGCCGACCCGGCAGCGTCTCGCCCTATGCGGCTCTATTCCACCGCAGCCTTCCTCGGCTCGACGATTTCGAATCCCGGCGAGAATTCATCGAGCAGGCCGAACAGCTCGCGCAACTTCAGCGGATTGCCGCCGACCGACACGTCGCCGGTCAGCACGCTGCCGAGAAACGTGCGCTGCTTGAGCGTAATCGCGTCGAGTGCGGCGCGAGTCAACGTCACGCTGGCGTCGGCGTTGTCGGAGAGTTTTCCCGACGTGTGCGTCAGCGCGGAATTCTCCAGATTCATCACATAGGTTTCGTTGAGATCGGTGAAGGTCCAGTTGATAACGATCTTCTTGCCTTCGGCCTTCGGTGCATTGAGCCGGACGCCGAGGAAATCGAACGCAAGATCGATCGAAACGCCCTTCAGCAGATCCGCATTCGCCGTGGACGGCTGGGTCTGTTGCGACATGCCGTTGCGCAATTCCAGCGCGCCGAGCAGATAGGCGTTGCGCCAAGTCGCGGCCTCGCTCTGGTAGCCGAGCTGTTCGAGCGCATCGGCCCCGAGATTACGGGCATCCTTGTTGGACGGATCGGCGAACACCACCTTGCTCATGACGCTGGCGACCCAGCGATATTGTCCGGCCTTGAAGTCCTCGCGCGCGCGTTTGATCGTTGCCTCCGCGCCGCCCA
>CALRLJ020000013.1:0-20329 GCA_943368635.1 Sediminibacterium ginsengisoli
TAAGAGGAAAACGCTAGGCCGGCCGCGGGTGAATCGACCTCCGGCCTTGGCGGCATGCGATTTCTATGGAAAATCCGGCCAAAAGCAGCAGAAAACTGTGAAAATGGGTGATCGGCAGCGCTTTTTGCTGGAATTATCAATAGTGTGATCTGACTCGAATCAAAGGGAGTAGTTATGGCAGTCCAAATGACGAAGTCGCAGTTGATTGAGAAGATCGCTGCGGAGACCGAGATTTCCAAGAAGGAAGTAAAGGGCGTTCTCGAAACGCTCGCGACGGTCGGATATAAAGAGCTCAAGAAATCCGGCGTCTTCCTGGTTCCTGGCTTTGCGAAGTTCGTTGTTATCAAGAAGCCTGCGACCAAGGCCCGCAAGGGAACGAATCCGTTCACCGGCGAAGCCATGACCTTCAAGGCAAAGCCTGCACGCAAGATCGTCAGAGCTCGCCCGGTCAAAGCTGCCAAGGACGCAGTGTAAATCCTACAAAGCCCCTTCGGGGGCTATTTTTCTTGATGGGCGATTGGAAGAGATCCGCACGCGAAGAAGCGGCGAGTCTCATGCTTAAGTATTTGGCCGCCGTTTCGGTGAGCTGAAACAGCACCAAGGCGCGAAGCGCCAAACCGGCGTATCGCGCCTTGTGTCGCAGCGCAAAATGTCCCAACTTCCGTTCCCAAACCGGCTGCCTATACACGGCATAAATGCCGACGGATGCGCAGACCGCTCCGATACGCAGCGCCTGCATGAGTGATTACAAGAAATTCTGATAAGGTGTTGCGCTCGGAGGCGGGCTGATTATCGCCTGCTTGTCCAGGTCGAGCGACAAGCTCAAGGCCGAACGCAAGAAGGTTCTGGCTGCCGCACCGTCTGGGTCAATGGCGGGTTGTCCGGCGCTGCGGAGAGCGCGGGCGCCGATATGCTGTATCAGGCAGTTACAACGTCCGCGCGGCATTGCCCTTGAAAAGGATCGGCCCGGTTGGCCGCCCGATGGGCGATCCACCTTCCGGTTCGAGCGTGATTTCGAACAGCTGATTGGCCACGGTCTCGGGTAAAGCTTCGAGATTGAGCTGCAAGGTGCGCGATTGGCCCGTGATCCCGATTGATTTCGGGCCGACGGCGCGATCCCACAACGTCCAGACCTGGAGAGTGCGTCCGGGGGGCACATCGATCGCTTTGAGCGGAATCAACTCGACGCGGCCGTTAGCGAAAGCGTTGACCACCGCGCCTGCTTCCTTGGTGTTGTCATTGACGAGGATCGCGACATAGACCGGCTTGCTTTGCGCCAATGCCAACAAATCGCGGCGCAGCTCCTTCGATGTTGTCAGCGCGCCGACCGCGATGATTGCAAACAACAGCGCAGCAAAGCTTCCCGTTAGCCCTGTTGCACGCCAGAAGCGAATGTTATTCCAAACCGTAGCACCAAGCAGAGCGTTCCGAGCGCCAGGCAGGGCGGAGATGGTTTCCCTCTTTGTCGTCTCGGCAATGCGCCGCCACAGTTCAGGGCTTGGCGGAACAGGCTCTGCAGACATGTCGAAATCCGATAGCCTTTCGCGCCAGGCGTTGACGGCTGCAGCAAAGGCAGGGTCGCTCTCAATCCGCTCTGCCGCCGCAGCCTCATCGGGCGCATCGAGCAGGCCCATCACATAGTCCGCGGCTGTCGTGTCGTGCTCGTCCTGCATGTTCATCCCATGCACTCCTGCAACGAGATCAGTCCACGCCGTACCCAGCTTTTGACGGTGCCGAGTGGCACTTTAAGTCGCCCGGCCATTTCGCCATGACTCATGCCGTGAACATAAGCGAGGACCACCACGTCGCGTCGCGGTCGCTCGATGCGTTCGAGGCATCGGCGCAATGCGCTGGTTTCCGGGAGGCGGGAGATCGAGTCATCCGGAACAACGTTCTGAATATCCCTTGGATCGTCGTGGTCGTAACGATGCTCGCCCCGATAGATGGTCAGCGCGCAGTTTCTCACGATGGTGTAGAGCCAGCCGATGGCACTGCCGCGCTGCGGATCGAAACCACGTGCGCCGTTCCATATCCGGACGAAAGCGTCATGGACCGCTTCCTCAGCGAGATCCTGACGAATGAGGATGCGTCGCGCCACGCCCACCATGCGCGCGACCTCGCTATCGTAAATCATTTGAAGCGCACTGCGATCGCCCACGGTACATCGCGCCAATGCGGCGGCGAGTTGTGCGTCGCGCTCCCGATCGAGCAGGGACTTGTCTGTTCGGACGTCCAAAGCGGGAACCCCGGGGATCTGAGTCATGTGTAAGAGATTGCATAGCCTTTATACTGGTTCCGTGCGGCATTTGGATGCACCGCCTCGAAAAATAATTTCATGGCGGCTGCATCCGTTGAGCGTCGTCGCCGGTATCGCCTGTATCGGTCCGAAGGGGATCGTCGAAATACAGGGAGTTTTGCCATGAAGTTCAGCACGATTTTCGCCGCATCCGCGGCGCTTCTGATGACATCCGTATCCGCAAACGCTGCGCAGGTCGCCGCCCTGATCGGGAACGACACCATCGCAACGGTTGATACGGCCCAAAAGAAAGCCACCGGTTCCGTGAAGGTCTCCGGCATCTCCGGCGCGCTGGTCGGCATCGATGTCCGTCCGGCCGACGGTTTGCTCTATGGGTTGGTCGATGACGGCACGGTCGTCACCATCGCCAAGGACGGCAAGGCGACGGTGAAGTCGAAACTGGACACCATGATTGCGAAGGGTGTGGCGGTTACCGTCGATTTCAACCCGGCCGCCGATCGCCTGCGCGTGATGGGCGCTGACGGCATGAACCTCCGGGCCAATGTCGATGACGGCAAGGTCACGAAGGACGGCGATCACAAGTACGCGGATGCCGATATGCACAAGGGCGAGAAGCCGAATATCATTGCCGGCGCCTATACCAATTCGGTCAAAGGCACCAAGGAAACTGCGCTGTTCAATATCGACGGCACCATCAGTGGCCTCATCAAGCAGGCGCCGCCGAATGACGGTGTTCTTAGTGCGGTCGGCAAGCTCGGCATCAAAGCTGACAAGGCTGCGTTCGACATCTGGTCCGACGGCAACGGCAAGAACGAGGCCTGGCTGATGGCGGGTGACACGCTTTACAGCGTTGACCTCGCGACCGGAAAGGCGACTGAAGCAGCCAAGATCGCCGGCGTCAGCGGCACTGTGAAGGATATCGCTATTCTTGGAATGTGATGCTGCGGGGCTGGTTTCTTATGCCAGTCTGGTAGTTGTTGGCGGCGCTGCACTCTCCCGTGCGGCGCCGTCACTTTTTGCACGATGAAACCGTAACGGGGCACGGTCCGTATCGTATTGCCAGATACCGATACTCAGTGACGGTTAGGTTCTTATGGCACACGACATTTCAATTTATGCGGCTTTGATTGCTGGCGTGATCAGCTTTCTGTCGCCGTGTGTGCTGCCGCTGGTGCCGCCGTATCTGATCTATCTGACCGGGGCGACAATCGAGCACGTTGCCAAGGATGGAGAAGCATCTGCATCCCGGCGGGCTGTGATGATATCGGCGCTGATGTTCGTTCTCGGATTTTCAACGGTGTTTGTTGCGCTCGGCGCGAGCGCGAGTTTTATCGGTGGTTTTATCCGGGCTTGGTCGGCTCAGTTTTCCATCCTCGCCGGCGTTGCCATTATCATCATGGGTTTGCATTTTCTCGGCTTGACCCGGATCGGCTTTTTGATGCGCGAAGGGCGTTTATCGATTCCAAAGCCTGTCGGGCTTTGGGGCGCCTACATCATGGGCCTTGCCTTCGCCTTCGGGTGGACGCCGTGTATTGGACCGATCCTCGCCGCAATCCTGTCGGTCGCTGCGAGCGAAGCGACGGTGACCAAGGGGGCAGGGCTGCTCGCGATCTATTCGCTGGGACTAGGTATCCCATTTCTTCTGGCGGCCTTCATGATCGAACGGTTCTCCGGGTTGTTGGCGCGGCTGAAACATCATCTCGCGACGGTCGAACGTGTCATGGGCGTTCTCATGGTTATCACGGGAATCGGGTTCCTGACTGGCTCGGTTTCCACCATCAGCATCTGGCTGCTGGAGACCTTCCCCGCGTTGCAAAATCTTGGCTAGGGTAAGTAACAAAGGCATGGCCCAAGCGAACCTTCCTGACGGGCGGAATTGCGTGCCGTCCCTGAGCAGTGGATTTCGCGGATCTTCGTTCGATATCCATACTCGATTGGATCCAATCGAGAGGATCGTGTGACGCAGCTATGAGAATTGGGGACGCTATGAAGCCTATCGTTGATTTTCTGATCGCATTGCCGGCGAAAATTGCATCGTATTTTTCATGGGCAGGACCGCTGATCGCCAGACTCGTCGTCGGCTACGTCTTCATGCTGACCGGCTGGGCCAAGCTGAACAATCTCCCGGCGATGATCCAGAATTTCACCGATTGGGGAATTCCCTTTCCGCAAATTCTGACGCCGTTCGTTTCCGGCGTGGAGTGCTTCGGTGGGATCATGCTGATTCTCGGTCTTTTCACACGTATCCCGGCAGCCATGCTGGCCGTTGTGATGGTTGTCGCGATCAAGTCGGCAAAATGGGAGAACGTCGATTCTCTTGAGACATTGCTCGGCTTCGAGGAGGCGACTTATTTTGCGGTCTTCATCTGGCTTGCAATTGCCGGCCCCGGTTCCGCGTCGCTGGATCGTCTCTTGATGCGGGCGGTCGGAAATGACGGAACAAAAACCTGAGAACCCTCACGTTGTCGTGATGGCAGGCAATAGTTGAGCCTGAAACGGCGCTGCTGCGTAACTCGCAAAACACGCAACATCTGGGAGGCGTCATGAAGCTCGTTCGCATTGCGACATTCGCGTTTGTTTCGCTTACCGCATCCCTTGCATCGGCGTCTGAGACGTTGAAATGGAACGACTGGAGCGAGGATCTTTTCTCCCGCGCAACGGCAGAGAAACGTTTCGTCATTCTCGATCTTGAAGCCGTCTGGTGCCACTGGTGCCACGTGATGGAGAAGACAACCTATTCCGACCCCAAGGTGATCGAGTTGCTAGGGTCGAAATATCTTCCGGTTCGAGTCGATCAGGATGCCAATCCCGATCTCGCAAATCGTTATGGCGACTGGGGCTGGCCGGCGACCATCGTGTTTGGACCGGACGGCACTGAGATTGCCAAGATCCGCGGCTATATCGAGCCGGAGCGGATGCAGGCCTTGCTCAAGGCAGTGATTGACGATCCCACGCCCGGACCATCGGTCGGGCAGGCATTTGAGGTCAAGCCTTCGACGGCCGCGGTTCTCCCGAAGGACGAGCGCGCCGAACTCATAAAAAACTACAACGAATCTTACGAAGACGAACTTGGCGGTTGGGGTAACACTCAAAAATACATCGACGGCGACAGCATGGATTACGCTATTTCGCGGTCCGAAGCAGGCGATGAGCAGGCGGCGAAACGCGCGCGCCAGACACTGGATGCGGCGTTGGTCCTGATCGATCCGGTCTGGGGCGGTGTGTTCCAGTATTCCGAGGGTGGAAGCTGGACCAAGCCGCACTTCGAAAAAATCATCTCGTTTCAGTCGCAGTATCTGCGCCAGTACAGCCAAGCCTATGCGCTCTGGAAAGATCCAAAATATCTCGCTGCGGCGCGCGGCATTGAGCGTTATCTCACCACGTTCATGCGCAGCCCGGATGGCGCATTCTACGTAAGCCAGGATGCCGACCTCAATCATGATGTCGATGGCCACAAGTTTTACCCGCTGGACGATGCCGCCCGCCGCAAGCTCGGGATGCCGCGCATCGACAAGAACCTCTACGCGCGCGAGAATGGATGGGCGATCAGCGGATTGGTTGCTCTTTACAACGTGACCGATGATCCGAAAATTCTTGCCGCCGCAGAAGGCTCTGCGAAATGGGTGATCGAAAATCGTGCGCTGGCCGGTGGTGGATTTCGCCACGGTAACAAGGATCGCGGCGGACCTTTCATGGGCGATACCGTCGCCATGGGGCAGGCGTTTCTCGATCTCTATGGGGCGACCGGCGACCGGGACTGGCTGACTCGCGCCAGCAAGGCCGGTGATTTTGTCGAAGCATCCTTCAAGGATTCCGCCGGAGGCTATTTCACTTCAAAGACCGGTGAAGCAAAGATCGGTGTATTCGCCAAACCTGCGAAGCTGCTGGACGAGCAAATCCAGGTTGTGCGCTTCATGAATTTGCTTGAACGTTATTACGGCAACGACGTTTACCGCGAGCACGCCTCGCACGCGATGCGTTATCTGGCCGGTGCCGCTGCGGATGTAATGCGCCCGTTGCCGGGCGTTCTCCTCGCAGACGACGAATTGGCCATTGAGCCTACACATATGACGATCGTTGGCCACAAGGACGATGCCCGTGCCAAAGCCTTGCACGCCGTCGCGCGGGCTTTCCCGGCACGATACAAGCGCCTTGAATGGCTGGACCTGCGCGAGGGGAAGTTGCCCAATCCCGATGTGGAGTATCCAGACCTCGGAGAACCTGCTGCCTTCGCTTGCAGCAATAAGATTTGCTCCTATCCGTCGTTCAATGCGGATGAACTCAAGAAGACCGTCGAGCAAATGGAAAAGCTGAAAATAAAACGCGCGTCGCTGAACTAGGCGAAGGCTCGAACTGGTGGTGTCTCAGCGTCCGTGTAGAACCGAGTGGCTGTCGCGGGACGAATAGCGTAGCAGATCGTTTATTCCATCCTCTTGGATGAAAATTATTTTCTGAAACGTTGGACCCGAATTGAGCCACGCCCGTAGCTGTTGTGAGTGACCGATCTGGTCGCCTGGATGTGAAACGACAATGCGTCAGTTATGCTGTCCCATCTCTTTGACTGGGAGAATTTGCTGCAAATTGTCATCTCCGATCCTGGCAGCCCGGCGAGGTCATTCTTCAAACGGTGGTGCTGCGTGACAGAACAACGATCGCGGATCCATCGGCCGTTATTCAAAATTATCCCAAGGAGATCGTCATGAAGATGGATTCGAAGTCGGGCGCCACTCTCGCAGTTGCCGCCGCTACGCTGTTTCTCGCCGGTGCAGCCGTTTCGGCCGGTTCGACCCAGGCTTTTGCCGCTGGCGGCAAGTGCATTGCCGCAAATGCCTGTAAAGGCCAGAGCGCCTGCAAGAGCGCATCGAATTCCTGCAAGGGCATGAATGCCTGTAAGGGGCAGGGCTTTTCGATGTCCTCCAAGGCTCAGTGCGACGCCAAGGGCGGCAAGTTCGTTACCGGCTAATCAAGTGCGAGGGGGAGCAGCGACGAGCTGACTTCCCCTTTTTGCGGTGCAAGTTTCGCTCCCAATAACTGCACCGCAAAAGTTCTTCCGTGTTTTCGCGAAGCGGGCGTAACGAATTCCATGAAGCGTCCGTACCATGAAATGGAAGCCTGTTTCGATCATCAGATTGGGTGATCGAGGGTGTCCGATGGTTCAGGTTGGTGTCTTACGCCACCTGCAAATGACAAGTTATTACACTTAAACCCCTCGGAGGAGACGACCATGAAGTTGAATTCCAAATCAGGTGCGACCCTGGCTGCTGCTGCTGCTACCCTTTTCCTTGCCGGCGCGACCATGACGACCGTTGCCCACGCGGCCGGCGAAGGCCACTGCGTCGGTGCGAACGCCTGTAAGGGCCAGGGCGCCTGCAAGGGCGGCGCAAACGCCTGCAAGGGCCAGAATGCTTGTAAGGGTCAGGGCTTCTCGTCGCTGACCAAGGAAAAGTGCGCTGCCGTCAAGGGCAAGTTCGAAAAGTCCTGATCGACCTCTGCCTGAAGGGCCGGAGCCAATTGGTTCCGGCCCTTTACTTTGGTGAGTATGCTATGGTCGCTGCCGAAGATTACGGGTCGGTCTGAACGTCGCGGTGGAACTCAGAATGAATATTTCCAGCAAGATGCCAGGCGCGGGGAAAGATGCGCAGCCGGTGGTTGCTGCCGATCGCGGCAACGCCGCGAAGCCGCCGTTTCTGGGCTTCGGTTTGGGGCTTCGCGCGCAGCATTATGATGAAATTCTCAACGGTAATCCGCCGATCGACTGGTTCGAGGTGATCAGCGAGAACTACATGCTGCCGGGAGGCCAGCCGCTGCGCATGCTTGATCGCATTCGCGAGCGCTATCCGGTGGTGATGCACGGCGTCTCATTATCGATTGCATCGACTGCGCCTCCAAACTTCGAATATCTGACGGGCCTAAAAGAGCTTGCAAAGCACGTTCAGCCGAAGTGGATCTCGGATCACCTCTGCTGGACCGGTGTGCATGGTAAGAACCTGCACGATCTGCTGCCTATTCCCTATACGCGCGAGTCGTTAGATCACGTGGTCAGCCGCGTCCAGCTCGTTCAGGATTTTCTCGGCCGCGAGATCGTTCTGGAGAATGTTTCCACCTACGTTCAATTCGCCAATTGCGAAATGACCGAGTGGGAATTTCTTTCCGAGTTGTCGCGCCGTTCGGGATGCTGGCTACTGTTTGACGTCAACAACGTCTATGTCAGCGCCTTTAACCACGGATACGATCCCTACACGTTCCTCGACGGTATCCCTGCGGATCGCGTCGTCCAGCTCCATATGGCCGGTCATACCCACATGGAAACCCACATCATCGACACGCACGATCATCCGGTTTGCGATGAGGTGTGGGATCTTTATGAAGCGGCACTGCGGCGTTTCGGCGCGGTATCGACCATGATCGAGCGCGATGACAATATTCCGCCGCTGGATGAACTGATTGTTGAAGTGCAGAAAACACGCGAGATCGCGACGAAGATTTTGCCGCAGATCCCCCAACTCCGGCATGCGGAATGAATGAGTTCGAGCGACTGCAAGATCAGTTTCAGCGCGGCATCATGAGCGGCGACGACGCGGTGCTTGGAGATATCCTCGACAGCCCGAAGGAAAAGCGCGACGTCCTGTTCGGTGTTTATCGTTACGCCTATGTATCCCGATTGGTCGAGGCGCTGCGCAACGACCACGCCCATTTGCACGGCTACCTCGGTGACGAGATGTTCGATGATATGGGAGCAGCCTATGTTGCTGCCAGGCCGTCGCATAATCCCAACATGCGCTGGTTCTCACAAGGTTTGCCGGAATTCCTGAGAACGACGGAGCCTTACAGCGACCATGCCGTAATTGCCGATCTCGCTGCATTCGAGAAAGCGTTGAACGATGCCTTTGACGCAGCCGATGGATCGGTGATCGGTATTGAGGACGTTGCGGCCTTTCCGCCTGACGTCTGGAACGATCTGAAATTTCAACCGCATCCGACATCATGTCGTCTCGATCTCGCGACCAATGCACTTGATATCTGGAAGGCGCTCAAGGACGAGCAGGCACCGCCCGATGCGGTCGTGCTCGATGAGCCGAACCGGCTGCTGATCTGGCGTCAGGACGTCACGCCGATGTTCCGGGAGTTGCCGACGGAGGAAGCCATGATGTGGGATGAGGCATCGGGCGGCATTCCGTTCGGCGTACTCTGCTCCATGCTGGCCACCTTTGCCGATCCAGACAGTGCGGCTTCGCGCGGAGCCGGCTATCTGCATGGATGGGTCACGTCCGGTCTTTTGACCGGTGTTTCCAGAGGCTGATCGGTTATGCCTGATCGGGAGGTTGCGTGCATACTGACGACAACCTTCATTGGGTCGAGTGCCTGAGCTGGAATCAGGTCGCGTCGCGGATCGCAAATGGCGCGTCGGCGATCTTGCCTGTTGGCGCTGGCGCGAAGGAGCACGGCTTTCATCTGCCGATGGGCACCGACCGGATCCAGGCTGAAGCTCTGGCAGCGCGGCTCTCGGGACAGATCGATGCGCTCATCTGGCCAACGCTGAGCTACGGATACTATCCGGCATTTTCGGAGTATGCAGGCAGCTGCTGCCTCTCCGCAGCCACCTTCGAGGCGCTGATCGCAGACATCACGACAGCACTTCTTGGTTATGGTTGCAGGGCGGTCTTCGTGCTCGACACCGGTCTCAGCACGGTCTCTCCGATTGCGCGCGCGCTGGCTCGTGTTGCTAGCGAAAGGACATGCCATCTGAGAATTCACGATGGTCGAAGGTATAGAGCCACTGCGGAGCGAGTTGCCCTGCAGGAATTCGGCAGTCACGCGGACGAACTTGAAACATCGCTGATGCTGGCGCTGGCACCGGATGCGGTCGATATGACGCTGGCGGAAGCAAGCCCCGTGGCCGGGCGTGACACATCGGGTCCGCTCACTCCGTTTGACACCGAATCTCCAAACTACAGCGCTTCAGGCACTTTCGGGAATCCGACATTGGCAACGCGCGCCAAGGGAGAGCTTCTTCTTGCCGCAATGGCGGATGATCTTGTTGCACGGGCATCAGCCTTTCTTGCGGGAAACCTACCCCCGATCGGATCTAGTGAGAGCGCCTCATGAGACGCAGACGTTTCATTCGTGCGACGGCGGCATTTGTAGTTGTTGGGATTCTCGCAACCGGCGCGTTTACGTTAAGGACATCTGCGCAGTCGGAATTTCTCGGCGGGCAGGGTATGCCGTATACGGCGTTCGACATGCTTCCTTACACGAGCATCGACGTCAAAGGTGGCGTGATTCGTCTGGCGTTTGCACCGGGGCGCTTGGCATTGCCGAAAGCCACTATCGCAGAATGGGTCACTCGGTCCGCAAAGGCCATCGATACATACTACGGGCATTTCCCGGTCAAGTCGGCGCGGCTGCTGATCGTGCCGGTCGATGGCCAGCGGGTTCAGGGCGGAACCACGTGGGGTTATCGCGGCGGGGCGATCCGCATCAAGCTCGGAAGCGATGCGAACGAAGACGACCTGCGGCGAGACTGGATCATGGTTCACGAGATGGTGCATCTTGCACTCCCGGATCTCGATCAACGCTACAATTGGCTGTCCGAAGGTTTGGCGGTTTACATCGAGCCGATCGCGCGCGTGCAGGACGGTGATTTGCCGGAAAAGGGTGTCTGGGCAGCGATGATGCGCGATATGCCCAAAGGCCTTCCCGGCTTTGGCGACAATGGATTGGACAATACCTCGTCGTGGGGTAGCACCTATTGGGGTGGTGCGCTGTTCTGTCTTCTGGCTGATGTCGAAATTCGCAAGCGGACCGGTAATCGGCTTGGCCTGCGTGACGCGATGCGTGGTGTGCTGGCAGCGGGAGGCAATCACGAGTCACGATGGCCGATTGACCGGGTTCTTTCAACGGCGGATGCCGCGGTCGGTGTCGACGTGCTGACACGGCTGCACGATGAAATGGGACCGAAGCCGGTTCGTCCGGATATTAATGCTCTGTGGCGAGAATTGGGGCTGAAAGCCGGTGAGGGTGGCGTCGAAATCGATAACACAGCACCGCTCGCTGCCGTGCGCGCGGCGATCATGAAGTGATGTCACCCGGTTGGTAATTTCCGCTTACTTGGCCTTCGCGATCGTGATGCCCTGCCAATTCTTATCGGGCGGATGCGTAAAGCGGTTTCGAAACAGCGGATAGCTATGGATGCCGTTGCGCTATTCGCGCGATGCCGGTGCTTCGTCCGATTTGACGACATCGACAGCGGCCAGATCGCAGGTTACCATTTCCAGCAAACAAAATAGCAAGGCCCGCACGGGCCATGGGGAGCAAGATGCCTGTTGTACTCGATCCTGATGCCGCCGCAGTCCTGCATGCCTTCCGCGAGGCCGGGCGCCCGCCGTATGAAACGCTTTCTCCGGCCGAGGCCCGTCAAATGTATTTGGCGGGCCGGGTGGTGTCGAACCCCGAACCGCCGATGATTGCTTCGGCGGAATCGATCGTCATTCCAGGGCCTGGTGGGGGTGCGATTCCCGCACGCCTCTACAAGCCGTTGAAGCTGAGGCAGTCCGATGGCCTGTCGCCGTGTCTGGTTTTCTTTCACGGGGGAGGCTGGGTCATCGGCGATCTCGACTCTCATGATGTGGTTTGCCGGACACTGGCGGACGAAGGCCAGCTCGTTGTGGTCGCGGTTGACTATCGTCTGGCGCCGGAACATCCGTTTCCAGCGGCTGTCGATGACGCGATTGCCGCGACTGAATGGATTTCGAAAAGCGCTCTTTCGTTGGGAATCGATGCAACCCGATTGCTTGTGGGCGGCGACAGCGCAGGCGGCAATCTCGCAGCGGTCGTCTCGATCAATGCGCGGACGGCCGGCCCCAAACTCGCAGGCCAGGTTCTGATCTACCCCGGTACTGACTTTGCAATGAGTCATCCCTCGCATAGCGAACCCGAGACCAGTGCGTTGCTGACGCATTCTGTGATCCGGTGGTTTCGTGATCACTATCTCAACGGGTCCAACGGAATCGACGATTGGCGGGCATCGCCAGCGCGGGTGAAGGATCTCTCCGGATTACCACCAGCGTATGTATTGACGGCTGGAGCCGACCCCTTGCGCGACGAAGGCGATGAATTCGCCAAGCGTCTCGGTGACGCTGGTGTGCCCGTGACGTACCGGACATATCCCGGTCAATTCCATGGGTTCATCACGATGGGAAAGTTGCTTCCGAAGGCAGGGGAAGCAATGCGTGAAATTGGCAATTGGCTCAAGACGATGTGATGGCGTTCACATTCCGCGCCGGAATTTGGTCAGCCTGCTTGCAAAGAAGAAAAAGAAATCCGGAGGATAAGATATGACCGCTCCGCAGCCCGATTCCACATCCGCCCGTGAAAGCTACGATGCGATTGTCGTTGGCGCTGGATTCGCGGGCCTCTACATGCTGCACCGCCTGCGCGGCCTCGGTCTTTCGGTCCGGGTGTATGAGCAGGGCGGCGATGTCGGAGGAACCTGGTACTGGAATCGCTATCCGGGTGCGCGTTGCGATGTCGAGAGTATGCAGTATTCCTATTCTTTCTCGGAAGAATTGCAGCAGGAGTGGGAATGGACCGAACGCTATGCACCGCAGCCTGAAATTCTGAAATACGCCAATCATGTCGCCGACAGATTCGATCTGCGCCGCGACATTCAGTTCAGTACGCGTATTGAGGCGGCGGCGTTTCAGGAAAATGCCGGGAGCTGGTCGATCATCATCTCGGGCGGCAAAAGAGTATCAGCGACTTATTTCATTCTGGCGACCGGTTGTCTCTCGAATGCACGGACCCCTGATTTCAAGGGCCTCGACCGATTTCAGGGGAAGACTTACCATACCGGCCACTGGCCGCATGAAGAGGTCGATTTCACGGGGCAGCGCGTCGGCATTATCGGGACCGGTTCGTCGGCGATCCAGTCGATTCCGATCATCGCCGAGCAAGCCGGCCATCTTTTCGTTTTCCAACGCACGCCGAATTTCAGCGTCCCGGCGCATAATGCGGCCCTGACGCCGGAGACGGCACGATCCTGGAAAGCCGATTATGCGGAGCGGCGGCGGCGCGCGCGTGAAGAATCGAGAAATGGAATTCTGACCGTGATGCCCGAGAAGGGCGCGCTTGACGATGCAGAGGAAGCGCGGCTGCAGGAGTACGAGGCGGGCTGGAAGCGCGGCGGGATCAGCTTCATGGCCTCTTATAACAACCTGCTGTTCGACAAGCCCTCGAACGACACCGCATGCGAATTCGTTCGCTCGAAGATCAAGGAGATCGTGCATGATCCGGCGGTCGCAAAACTGTTGCAGCCGCACGATCACCCGATCGGTTCGAAGCGCATCTGTGTCGATACGGAGTATTACGCAACCTTCAACCGGCCTAACGTCACGTTGGTCGATATTCGATCAAATTCGATTGAGGAAATACTGCCGAACGGTTTGCGCACCGCAGACGACCATTACGAACTCGACGCGATCGTTTTCGGAACGGGATTCGATGCGTTGACCGGATCCGTCGCCAAGATCGACATCAAGGGCGGGGATGGCGCGACGCTGAACCAAAAATGGGCGGAAGGCCCCCGGACCTATCTCGGTCTGATGAGTTCGGGCTTTCCGAACATGTTTATTATTACCGGGCCTGGCAGCCCGTCGGTACTCAGCAACATGATCGTATCCATCGAACAGCACGTCGACTGGATCGCCGATTGCGTTGGATATATGCGAACGCGCGGTCTTGGCCGCATAGAGGCCACGCGGGATGCGGAAGACGACTGGGTAACGCAAGTCAACGATGTTGCCAGCGGAACTCTCTATCCGCAGGCGAACTCCTGGTACATGGGCGCCAATATCCCCGGCAAGCCGCGAATCTTCATGCCGTATATCGGCGGCGTCGGTATCTATCGCCAGATTTGCAATGACGTTGCGGCGAGAGGCTATGAGGGCTTTGCGATGACAGGCGGAGACGAGGCCGCCGTATACGCCGCCGAGTAACCGGCAGGGCAGAATTGCGCGTAGCCAGGAATTGGCGGCAGCCCCGCCGGAATCGGTCGCCGCCAAGCCGGTCAAAGGATATGCAGCCCATATTTTCAGCCTAAATTATATGCAAACAAGCATCTTTGTATGCAATACCTCAGCAACGAGAATTGACGCGTGAATCCTGTATCTTCATGATTTCAATGCCTTGCGCCCATCTTAACGCTCTGGTTATGGTTGGCACAAAGCTTGCGATGTCATCTCCAGCGAAGTCTCAACGGGCTGGAGAACATCATGAAGCGCCGCGATTTTCTGAAGACTGTCACTGGAGCTGCCGCCGGTGCAGCAATACCCGGACCCGCGATCTGGTCTGCTGCCAAGGCGGATGCGCGATCTGAATCGTTGCTGATCGTCTCCGAAAGCGGCCCAAACAATCTCGACATTCACGGGGTCGGCACCAACGTGCCCGGCTACGAGGTGTCGTGGAATTGTTACGACCGGCTCATTACCCATGAAATGAAAACCGGCGCCAACGGCGTGCCGTATTACGACCGCGACAAATTCAAGCCTGAACTCGCGGAGGACATGAACGTCGGCGACATGTCGGTGACATTCAAGCTGAAGAAGAAAGCGACCTTCCATGACGGTGCGCCGGTAACGGCGAAGGACGTCAAATGGTCGCTTGATCGCGCGGTCAGTGTTGGTGGCTTTCCGACGTTCCAGATGGCCGC
The DNA here is from genome assembly GCA_943368635.1 of Sediminibacterium ginsengisoli. Classification (GTDB taxonomy): domain Bacteria; phylum Pseudomonadota; class Alphaproteobacteria; order Rhizobiales; family Xanthobacteraceae; genus Afipia. Next base: position 14,964 of record CALRLJ020000013.1, read on the forward strand.
CGGATCGCTGACCAAGCCGGAGCAGTTTGTCGTCGTGGACGACAACACGCTGCGCGTCGATTTCGCGAAGAAGGATCGCCTCACGATTCCGGATCTGGCAGTCATCGTGCCATGTATCGTGAATTCCGAGTTGGTGAAGAAGCACGCCACGGAGAAGGATCCGTGGGGTCTCGAATATACCAAGCAAAATACCGCAGGCTCCGGCGCCTATCAGGTCAAGAGCTGGACCGCAGGCACGGAAGTCGTGATGGAGCGGAACGAGAACTGGGTCGGCGGCCCAATGCCAAAGATCAAGCGAGTGATCTGGCGCATGGTGCCGCAATCCGGCAACCGCCGTGCGCTGTTGGAGCGCGGTGATGCCGACATCTCATACGACCTGCCCAACAAGGATTTCGTTGAGCTGAAGGATTCTGGAAAGCTCACCATCGTGTCGACGCCATACTCCAATGGCGTGCAATATATCGGCATGAACGTGAAGAATCCGCCATTCGACAATCCGAAGGTGCGCGAAGCGGTCGCTTACGCCCTGCCGTATCAGAAGATCATGGATGCAGTGTTGTTCGGTCTCGCCAAGCCGATGTTCGGCAGCAACGGAGCGACCGAGGTGGCGTGGCCGCAGCCGCATAAGTACAATACGGACATTGCCAAGGCCAAGGCACTCCTCGCAGAAGCGGGTTATCCCAATGGCTTCGAGACCACACTGTCGTTCGATCTTGGGTTCGCTGGTGTGAATGAGCCGCTGTGCATCCTAGTACAGGAAAGCCTTGGCCAGATCGGCATCAAAACCACCATCAACAAAATCCCCGGCGCCAACTGGCGCACCGAACTGAACAAGAAGGTGTTGCCGCTCTACACCAACGTGTTCTCCGGTTGGCTGGATTATCCCGAATACTTCTTCATCTGGTGCTACAGCGGTAAAAATTCGATCTTCAATACCATGAGCTATCAGTCGAAGGAGATGGATGGCTTCATTGACGGAGCCGTGACCGCGGCAGCAATAGGCGACAAGGCAAATTACGATAAGGACGTGAAGGGATTCGTCGATCTTGCTTATGCGGACATCCCGCGCATCCCGCTGTATCAGCCTTACGTCAACGTCGCGATGCAGAAGAACATCTCCGGCTATCAATACTGGTTCCATCGCCGCCTCGACTATCGTTCGTTGGTAAAAGCGTAGCAGGGCGGGAGAGCGTCATGCTTGGCATGATCGGCAAAAGACTGGCATTCGCGATCCCGAGTTTGATCGGGGTCGTGATCGTCACGTTTCTTCTGACGCGAGCGCTACCGGGCGATCCTGCGGCGTATTTTGCAGGGCCTGCGGCGACCAAGGAAGCCATCGAGCAGATTCGCAAACAGCTCGGGCTTGATAAGCCTCTGATCGAGCAATTTGTTCGCTACACAGTGGGTCTGTCGAAGGGGGATTTCGGTAACTCGCTCACCACGGGCCAGCCGGTGGCGACCGAGATCCGCAATCGCCTGCCGGCATCGGCGGAGTTGACCCTGAGCGGATTGTTGATCGCAATCTCGATTGCGATTCCGCTCGGGATACTCGCGGCGACCAGGCCCGGTTCGTGGGTCGACCATCTGTGTCGTGTGCTGACGACAGCGGGCGTCTCGTTGCCGGTATTTTTCACCGGTCTTGTGCTCGTCTACGTCTTCTATTTCAAGCTTGGCTGGTCGCCGGCGCCGCTAGGGCGGCTCGATGTGTTCGCGAGTGCGCCGCCGGCTATCACAGGCTTCTACCTGATTGACAGTCTGCTTGCGCGAAACCTCGAGACATTCCGTTCGGCGTTCAGCCAACTCATTCTGCCTGCATTGACGTTGGCGATATTCTCGCTGGCGCCGATTGCGCGCATGACGCGGGCTTCGATGCTGGCGGTGCTGGCGTCGGATTTTGTGCGTACTGCGCGCGCCAGCGGTCTGTCGCCATCCAAAGTCATTGTGACCTACGCGTTCCGCAACGCGATGCTTCCAGTCATCACAACACTCAGCATGGTGTTCTCGTTCCTGCTCGGCGCCAATGTGCTGGTGGAAAAGGTCTTCGCGTGGCCGGGTATCGGTTCCTACGCGGTCGAGGCGCTGATCTCGTCCGACTTCGCACCGGTCCAGGGCTTCGTACTGACTATGGCGGTGATGTACGTCATGCTCAATCTTGTTATCGACATTCTTTATGGCGTCATCGACCCGCGCGTGAGGTTGGAAGGATGAGCACTGTTGCACCCGCCGCTGATGCGGCTCCGGCTTCCCAGGCGTCAGGCTTCAAGGCAACGCTGCAACACGCGCGTTACATCCTCGGTGAAAACCTCGTGACCGCGTTCGCGTTCGGGCTTCTTATTCTCATTATCTTCACGGCGATATTTGGCCCGTGGATCGTGCCTTACGATCCGTTGGCCAGCGATACGGCGCAGGCGCTGAAGCCGCCATCGACCGCGCACTGGTTCGGAACGGACCAACTCGGTCGAGACATTCTGAGCCGCGTGGTGGTCGCCACCCGGCTTGATTTCTTCATCGCTGCGGCGTCGGTGGTTCTCGTATTCCTCATGGGTGACATTGCGGGTATAGCGGCGGGCTATTTCGGCGGCTGGACCGATCGGATCGTCGGGCGGATCGCTGACACCATCATGGCGTGTCCACTGTTTGTGTTGGCGATGGGCATTGTCGCGGCACTCGGCAACACCGTGCAAAACATCATCATCGCCACCGCTATCGTGAATTTTCCGCTTTACGTCCGTGTCGCCCGTGCCGAGGCCAACGTTCGCCGCGATGCCGGATTCGTGCAGGCGGCAAGGCTGTCTGGAAATAGCGAATATCGCATTTTACTCGGGCATATCTTGCCGAACATCATGCCGATCATGATCGTGCAAATGTCACTGACCATGGGTTACGCCATTCTCAACGCCGCAGGGTTGTCGTTCATCGGCCTCGGAGTGCGGCCGCCGACGGCAGAGTGGGGCATCATGGTTGCGGAAGGCGCCACGTTCATGGTCTCCGGCGAATGGTGGATTGCGCTCTTTCCCGGTCTCGCGCTGATGATTGCGGTGTTCTGCTTCAATCTGCTCGGCGACGGGTTGCGTGACATCGTCGATCCGCAGCGGAGGACATAATCATGACCGCGAAGCCGCTTCTCGATGTTACCGACCTGACTGTTGAATTTGCGACCCGGCGCGGCATCGTGCAGGCTGTGAAGCACGTCAACATTTCCCTCGCCAAGGGCGAGACGCTTGGCATCGTCGGTGAATCCGGCTCCGGAAAGTCGGTCACGTCTTACGCGGTGATGCGGATTCTCGATCGCGCCGGAAAGATCGCCGATGGCTCGATCATGTTCTCCGGAATCGATGTCAAGAATGCGTCCGAAGGTGAGATGCGAGATCTGCGAGGCCGGGAAATCTCGATGATTTTCCAGAATCCGCGTGCCGCGCTCAATCCGATCCGAAAGGTCGGTGACCAGATCGAGGACGTGCTACGGCAGCATGTGCAGTCCACATCCAATGATCGCGGCGAGAAAGCGATCGAAGCGCTAGAGCAGGTCAAGATCGCGCGACCGCGCGAGCGCTATCATGCCTATCCATTCGAACTGTCCGGCGGGATGTGTCAGCGCGTTGTTATTGCGCTCGCATTGGCCTGCAATCCTCAACTTCTGATCGCGGACGAGCCGACCACCGGTCTCGATGTCACGACCCAGAAGGCTGTCATGGACCTGATCGTGGATCTGACAAAAAGCCGCGGCATGTCCACTATTCTCATTACGCACGATCTCGGTTTAGCCGCCGCCTATTGTGATCGCGTGGTGGTCATGGAGAAAGGCAATGTGGTCGAAACCGCGCTGTCCAAGGACATTTTCGCCAAACCGGAGCATCCCTACACGCGCAAACTGATGCGCGCGACGCCGCGACTTGGTGTATCGCTGCGCGATCTGCTGCCGGATGAAGACAAAGCGGCTGCGCCAATTATCGCTGCAGCGGCATCGGTTTCAGCAGGCGGCCAGACGCCGCTTCTGGTGGTTGAGAAGCTGGTCAAGGAGTATCCGCGCCAGGGCGTGACCAGCACGCTGTCGTCGTTATTTGGCCGCAAGCCACCGGTGGAGCCGGAACAGTTTCGTGCCGTCGATGGCATCAACTTCACCGTCGCGCGAGGGGAGAGCGTCGGCTTGGTGGGCGAGTCCGGGTGTGGAAAATCGACCACCTCGATGATGGTTATGCGGTTGTTGGATCAAACGTCGGGTCGCATCGTGTTTGACGGCGAGGAGATCGGTGCAATCCTCCCGAATGCCTTTTCCCGGCTCCCGTTGCGCAAGCGGATTCAGATGGTATTTCAGGATCCGACCGACAGTCTTAATCCGCGGTTCACAGCGGCTCGTGCTATCGCCGATCCAATCATGCAGCTTGGCGATATCAAGGGCGCCGCGGCCCTGCGAGCCCGTTGCGAGGAACTCGCGCGTCAGGTCGGCTTGCCGCTGTCATTGCTGGATCGTTTCCCTCATCAAATGTCCGGTGGACAGAAAGCGCGCGTCGGAATCGCACGCGCTATCGCGCTGAAGCCAGATTTGATTATTCTCGACGAGCCGACCGCCGCCCTCGACGTGTCGGTGCAGGCCGTGGTTTTGAATTTGCTGCAGGATCTCAAACAGTCGATGGGGATGAGCTATCTGTTCGTATCGCACGATTTGAACGTGGTGCGGCTTTTGTGCGACCGTGTCATTGTCATGCGAAGCGGACGAATTGTGGAACAGGGAGCGACTGAGGCTGTGCTTGATGCGCCGCAGGATGCCTATACGCGTGAGCTGTTGTCGGCGATTCCGCATCCGCCGCTTCCGGTAAGCTAACTTCGCTTCAATCGCTGTCTGACACAGAGATGACAATGTCGCCGACCGACCCGCTGGACACCTATATCGATGCTGCATCCGCAGCCCTTGCACTCACCATTGAGCCGGCCTGGAAACCTGCCGTTCGCATCAATCTCGATGTCACGTTGAAGATGGCGCGTATGGTTCAGGAGTTTCCGCTGCCCGATGAAATTGAGCCGGCAAGCATCTATGAAGCCTGAAACCACCATGATGCCAGATATCGAATGGTCCTCGGCTTCTGCTATTGCTGACGCTGTTTCGTCGCGCAAGATGTCGGCGCTCGATGCGACCAATCATGCACTGGCTCGGATCGAAGTTGCCGATGCCAAGCTGAACGCTTTCACCGATGTCCTTGCCGAGCGCGCGCGTGCGACAGCTCGTAAGATAGATGTATTGATAGCGAATGGTGGCAAGGCTGGTCCCCTCGCGGGTGTCCCGTTCGCGGTCAAGAATCTTTTCGATGTCACGGGTTTGGCGACGAGAGCCGGATCTAAAATCAACCGCGAGCGCGCACCTGCGCCAC